>SEEY01000315.1 GCA_004211235.1 Rubrivivax sp. | reverse complement strand
GGCCGCGGCGTTCCCGGTCGTCAACAACATCGATGTGGCCGTGACCGCCGACGCGGACGCGCTGCGCGACGCGCTCTACCGCCAGGCCTTCGGCCCGGTGCGCTGGGTCGAGGTCGTGCAGGCCCTGAAGGCGCGCGGCGTGAACCACCTCATCGAAGCCGGCCCCGGCAAGGTGCTGACCGGCATGGCCAAGCGCATCGATGCGGAATTGCATGCCGCCTGCGTCTTCGATCCCGCTTCGCTGGCCGAAGCCCGTGCCTTCCTTTCCATCTGAGCCATGACTGATTCCGCATCTTTGGGCATCGCCCTCGTCACCGGCGCTAGCCGCGGCATCGGCCGCGCCATCGCGCTCCACCTGGCCCAGGCCGGCTGGCGCGTGATCGGCACTGCGACGACCGAATCCGGCGCCGCCGGCATCACGGAAGCGCTGGCTGTCCATGGTGGGCGCGGCATCGCGCTGAACGTGACCGACGCCGCAGCCAGCCAGGCTGCCGTCGACGACATCGTCGCGAAGGAGGGGGGGCTGCATGTGCTCGTCAACAACGCCGGCATCACACGAGACACGCTGTCCATGCGCATGAAGGACGACGACTGGGATGCGGTGCTGGACACCAACCTCAAGGCCGTCTTCCGCCTCGCCCGCGCCGTGACCAAACCCATGATGAAGCAGCGCAACGGCCGCATCATCAACATCACGTCCGTCGTCGGCGCGTCCGGCAATGCAGGCCAGGCCAATTACGCTGCCGCGAAGGCGGGCGTGGCCGGCCTGACGCGCTCGCTGGCCCGTGAACTCGGCAGCCGCGGCATCACGGTCAACTGCGTTGCGCCGGGCTTCATCGCCACCGACATGACCGAAGGGTTGCCCGAGGCGCAGAAGGCCGCGCTGATGTCGCAAATCCCGCTGGGACGCCTCGGCGCGCCCGAAGAAATCGCTGCGGCGGTGGCTTTCCTGGCCTCGCCAGGCGCCGCCTACATCACCGGTACCGAGCTGCACGTCAACGGCGGCATGTACATGGCCTGAGGGCCTGCACAAGCTCCCGACCTTCCTGCTTGCACCCTCTCTTAGGGGCGCAACTCTAGAGCCCTTAGAATGCTGGGCTGTTTTCCTGCAAACCTCTCCTGGAGGAGTTCATGAGCGATATCGAAGCACGCGTCAAGAAGATCATTGCCGAGCAACTGGGCGTGGCGGAAGCCGACGTCACCAACGAGAAGGCCTTCGTTGCCGACCTCGGCGCGGATTCCCTCGACACCGTGGAACTGGTGATGGCTCTCGAGGACGAGTTCGGCATCGAGATTCCGGACGAAGAAGCCGAGAAGATCACCACCGTGCAGCTGGCGATCGACTACGCCGTCAAGCACCAGAAGGCCTGAGCGCCTTCTGCCGAAGGCCTTCCGGCCTTTCTCTTCATTTCCCCTGATCCGCACCGCATGTCTCGTCGCCGCGTCGTCGTCACGGGTCTTGGCCTCATCAGCCCCGTGGGTAACACGGTGGCCGAAGGCTGGGCCAACATCCTCGCCGGTCGTTCCGGCATCGCCACCGTCACCCGCTTCGACGCCAGCAATCTGGCGTGCCATTTCGCGGGTGAGGTCAAGGGCTTCAAGATCGAGGATTACATCCCCGCCAAGGAAGCCCGGCACATGGACACCTTCATCCATTACGGGTTGGCGGCGTCCTTTCAGGCGGTGCGGGACGCCGGTCTTCCCACCGGCGACCAGCTGACCGAGGAACAGGCTGAGCGCATCGGCGTGCTCGTGGGTTCGGGCATCGGCGGCCTGCCGCTGATCGAAGACACCCACACCGAGCTGATGAACCGCGGCCCGCGCCGCATCTCGCCGTTCTTCATCCCGGCCTCGATCATCAACATGATCTCGGGCCACGTCTCCATCAACTTCGGCTTCCAGGGGCCCAACCTGGCGATCGTCACGGCCTGCACGACGGGCCTGCATGCGATCGGCGAAGCCGGCCGTCTCATCGAATACGGTGATGCAGACGTGATGGTGGCGGGCGGCTCGGAATGCGCCGTGTCGCCGCTGGGCATTGGCGGTTTCGCCGCGGCCCGTGCACTCTCCACGCGCAACGACGACCCCGCGACCGCGTCCCGCCCCTGGGACAAGGACCGCGACGGCTTCGTGCTGGGGGAGGGTGCCGGGGTGCTGGTGCTCGAAGAGTACGAACACGCCAAGAAGCGCGGCGCCAAGATCTATTGCGAGCTGGCCGGCTTCGGCATGGGCGCGGACGCGTATCACATGACCGCGCCCAACGTCGACGGCCCTAAGCGCTCCATGCGCAATGCCCTGCGCAACGCCGGCCTGAACCCCGACCAGATCCAGTACATGAACGCCCACGGGACGTCCACGCCGCTCGGCGACGTGAACGAGACCAACGCGATCAAGCTGGCTTTCGGCGATCACGCGAAGAACATGGTCATCAGCTCGACGAAGTCGATGACGGGCCACCTGCTGGGCGGCGCCGGTGGCATCGAGTCGGTGTTCACTGCACTGGCCATCCGCGACCAGATCGCCCCGCCGACGATCAACATCTTCAACCAGGATCCCGAGTGCGACCTGGACTACTGCGCCAACGAGGCGCGGCCGATGAAGATCGAGATCGCCGCGAAGAACAACTTCGGCTTCGGCGGCACCAACGGCACGCTGATCTTCAAGCGGGTCTGAGCGCCGCTGGCGATGCGCCGCACGCCGCCGGTCGTCGTGCAGTTGCTGCCGCAGCCGGCGATGCAGGCTGCGGTGGCGCTGGTCGCTGCACTTGCCTCCGGCGGAATGGCCGCATGGGCCATGAGCCATCGCTCATCGGCCTGGCCGGTGCTCCTTCTCATGCCGCTCGTGGTGCTCTACGCCTGGCGTGCGTCCACCGTGCCACTGCGACGCCTGCGCTGGGATGGTCAGGCCTGGTGGCTCGCGGAGCCCGGCCGCGATGATGAATTCCCGGTCCAGCTCGCCGTGCTGATCGACCTGGACGCCTGGCTCCTGCTGCGTGCCAGCCCCGGCCCGATCTGGCTGCCCTTGTCGCGCCGGCAGCAGGGCGCGGCCTGGCCGGCGCTGCGCGCGACGCTGTTTTCCGCGCCCGGGGCGGTCGCGCCATGACCGGGCAAGGTCAGGACACCGACGCGCTGCTGGTGCGCCAGGCGCAGGCCGGAAGCCGCGCGGCGTTCGACATGCTGGTGCTGAAGTACCAGCGCCGCATCGAGCGCCTGCTGTCCCGCAGCGTGCGCGACCCGGCCGACGTGGCAGACCTCTGCCAGGAAACTTTCCTGGCGGCCTACCGGGCGCTTCCCGCTTTTCGTGGTGAGAGCGCGTTCTACACCTGGATCTACCGCATCGCCATCAACGCGGCGACGCGTCATCGCGCCCGCCAGCGTCCTGTCGAATCCCTGGACGAGGACGACGAGGACGGAACTTTCGGCACGCGTGCGCATCCAACCGACGATGCGACTCCCGAATCACTGCTTGCCAGCCGCCAGTTGGGGCAGCAGCTGGATGAGGCGGTCGCCGCCCTGGCCGAGGACCAGCGCCGGGCACTGCTGCTGCGAGAGGTGGATGGCTTGAGCTACGACGAGATTGCCGATCTGACGGGCTGCCCACCGGGCACGGTGCGCTCGCGCATCTTCCGCGCGCGGGAGGCCGTCGCCGTGCGGCTGCGGGCATTGCTGGGCGGAGGAGGGCGACCATGGTGAATGCAGAAGAAGCAGTGCTGAACGAAGCGCTCTCTGCGGTCGTGGATGGCGCGGCGACGCCGGCGGACTGGGCGCTCGTGAACGCCGCCTGGGCCCGCGACCCGGCGCTGCGTGGACGCTGGGCGCTGTGGCATGCCGCCGGCGACGGCCTGCGCTCGGCGGATCTGCTGGCCGCGCGCACCGCCGATCCCGAGCGCCTCCTCGACGCGCTGCATGCCTGCATGCCGGCCGCCAGCCTCGAGCGTGCGCGCCCCCGCGACTGGCTCCCACCTTTGGCCGTCGCCGCGAGCTTCATCGCCGTTGTTTTCGGCGTCGGACTGCTGCGCGCGCCGATCCTCAGCGAGCCCGCTGTCGCGATTGCACCGTTCACAACACCGCGCGCGCAGGGTCTTAGCGGACTCAGCTTTGCTCAAACCGCCGCAGGCCGTACCCTGCCGTCGCTAGGTGCGGTGCGGGAGCCCGGTTTGCCGGTGGAAGCGACGCCTGAGATCATCGATTGGGGTCTGGCATTGCCGGAGCCGGCGGCTTCAAGGCCTCGCCCGTGACGCGCATTGGCACCCTCTCTTACCGTTTTCCGTCTGCCCCCTGCGCTGTCCAACACTGGAAGTCGATCTATGCCCGTTGAGAACCGTCTCATCCCTGCGCAAGCGAGCCGTCTGCTGTCCGGCACCACGCTGGCGCTGATGCTTGCACTGGGCCAGGTGCCCGCCAGCGCCCAGTCACGCGAACTGCCCGACTTCTCGGAACTGGTGGATCGGGTCGGCCCCGCCGTCGTCAACATCCGCACCGCCGAGAAGGTCAAGGTGCCCGAGGGCCAGGCGGAGCTGAACGAGCAGATGCAGGAGTTCTTCCGCCGCTTCGGCATCCCGGTGCCCAACCAGCGTCGCGGGGCACCGCGCGGTGGCGGCACGCCGGACGACGACGGTCCGCTGCGCCGCGGCGTCGGCTCCGGCTTCATCCTCAGCGCCGACGGCTACGTGCTGACCAATGCCCACGTCGTGCAGGGCGCCGACGAGGTCATCGTCACGCTGACTGACAAGCGCGAGCTCAAGGCCAAGCTCATCGGCGCCGACCAGCGCTCGGATGTGGCCGTCGTCAAGATCGAGGCGACCGCTCTACCGGTCGTCAAGGTGGGTGACAGCAACGCGTCCAAGGTCGGCGAATGGGTCATGGCCATCGGCTCGCCCTTCGGCCTTGAGAACACCGTCACGGCCGGCATCATCAGCGCCAAGCAACGCGACACCGGTGACCTGCTGCCGCTGATCCAGACGGACGTGGCCATCAACCCCGGCAACTCCGGCGGCCCGCTCGTCAACATGCGCGGGGAGGTCATCGGCATCAACTCGCAGATCTACAGCCAGAACGGCGGCTACATGGGCATCTCGTTCGCGATCCCCATCGCCGACGCGATCCGCGTGGCCGACGAACTGCGCGCTGGTGGCCGCGTCGTTCGCGGCTACCTCGGTGTGCTGCCGGACGACATCACCAAGGAGATCGCCGAGGCCATCGGCCTGGGCAAGGCGCAAGGCGCGGTGATTCGCTCCGTCGTGGCTGGCAGCCCGGCCGAGAAGGCCGGCGTCGAAGGCGGCGACGTCGTCACCCATGTGGACGGCAAGGTCGTGGACAAGGCGGCAGATCTGCGTCGCCTGGTCGCCAGCGTCAAGC
>SEEY01000314.1 GCA_004211235.1 Rubrivivax sp. | reverse complement strand
ACCGGATTGTCGCGCGCCAGGCTGCGGGCCCGGTCGAGCTTTTCGTTATGGAGTGGCGCTTCGAGCTTCGGCATGCCATTGCCGCCCGGCAGCAGTTCAGTGTCATCCACCACTTCGTCGACCGTCTCGGTCTTCTCGGGCGGCGGCAGCGGCGCGGCGGCCTTGATGGCGGGGCGGATCATGCCGAACACGGCGATCAGCGCGATGGCGACGAAGGCCAGCGGCACGATGGCGCTGCGGGCGATGTCCAGCAGCCAGGGCTGCTTCCACATCGGCACGTCGGTCGGCTCGACCTTGTCGACGACGAAAGGCGCGCTGATGACCTTGACGGAGTCGCCCCGCTCGGCGCTGAAACCCATGGCTTCCTTGACGAGGTCGGTCAGGCGTGTGATCTCGTCGGCCGACACCGGCTGCTGCGTCGTCTTGCCCTTGGCATCGGTGATGGTGCGGTGGTTGACGACGATGGCCGCATTCAGTCGCTTGACGTTGCCCACCGAGCCGCGCGTGACGCGCACCGTTTTGTCCAGCTCGTAGTTGGTGACCTGCTCGCGGCGGCTGTTGCCGTTGCCTGCTCCGCCTTGCGCGGCCTGCAGCGGCGCGCTGGCGCCGTTGACCGGTGCCGTGGCCGGCACGGGCGGCTGGTTGGTGGCCGCACCGGGCACGCCGGTGGGCAGGCCGGCATTGGCGTTGTTGGACTCGTTGCTCTGGCTGGAGCGCACGGCGGCCTGGGCGTTCGCGCCCTGGTTGGGCCGGTATTCCTCGGCGGTCGCCTCGGTCTGCGAGAAGTCGACGTCGGCGGTGACGGTGGCGCGCAGGTTGTCGCGGCCGACGACCGGCTCCAGCAGCTCGAAGATGCGCTTGTTGTAGCCGGCCTCGACCTGCTGCTTGTATTGCAGCTGCTGGGTGTCCAGGCCGGTGACGGGATCGGCGCCGCTCTGCGACAGCGTGCCGGTCTGGTCGGACACGCTGACCGCCTTCGGGTGCAGCTCGGGCACCGCGTTCGAGACGAGGTGGACGATGCTGGCGATCTGGTTGCGGTCCAGCGTGCGGCCGCCTCGCATCGTCAGGAAGACGCTGGCGCTGGGCTTTTGCTGCTCGCGGAAGAAGCCGTTCTGCTGTGGGATGGCCAGGTGCACGCGGGCATCGGCCACGTCGGGCATGGAGGTGATCGTGCGGGCCAGCTCGCCCTGCAGGCCGCGCTGGAAGTTCATGCGTTCGGCGAACTGGGTCTGGCCGATGGAGGACTTGTCCATCAGCTCGAAGCCCGGCGCATTGCCGCCGGCGCCGCCACCTGACTTCGGCAGGCCCTGCGCGGCCAGCTTCATGCGCAGTTCGTAGACCTGGCCGGCCGGCACGAGGATGGTGCCGCCCGCCTCGTGCTTGTAGGGCACCTGCAGCGCAGAGAGCGCGCCGATGATCTCGCCGCCGTCCTTGTCGGCCAGGCCGCTGTACAGCGGCCGGTAGTCGCCCTGGGATGACCACAGCGTGATGGCCAGCACGGCGCCGGCCAGCGCCAGCAGGCCGGCGCCCATCGTCACCTTGCTGCGCAGCGGCAGGCCGTTCAGGCGCTGGACGAAGTTGGGCTGGCCGTCGATCGGCGTGAGCATGACCGGGGCGGCAGCAGCAGGGGCGCTCAGGGCGTTGTCCATCGAGGGGCGTGACAGCAGGAGAGGTCGGGGATCGACCGATGGCGCAAATTATTCGGGCCGCACCCCCTCAAGAAAGCGCCGAAGTGGCCGACCCCACCCCGCCATCTCGGTGCTTCGGCGCTGTGACTTGCTGCCAAAGTTCCGACCCATGGACATGAAGCTGCGCCCCTTCGACTTCGCCCAGGCCGCCGCCCGAGCGGGCCTGGCGGTGAACGGCACTCCGCTGTCGGCCAAGCCGGCGGCCACGTCCGGCGCCAGTTTCGGCGACGCGATGACGCAGGCGCTCAAGGGCGTCAGCGCCCAGCAAAACGAGGCGAGCCGGCTGCAGCGGGAAGTCCAGCTCGACAACCCGACCGTCAGCCTCGAAGAGACGATGGTGTCGATGCAGAAGGCGCAGATCGGGTTCCAGGCGACGCTGCAGGTGCGCAACCGCCTTGTCTCGGCCTACTCCGAGATCATGAACATGCAGATTTAGTGGGCCGCTGGCCTACTGCGCGGGCGCATGGCGCGCCTGCGTGGCTCGCCGTACGGGTGTACGGCTGCGCTACTCGGCACACCCTGCACCCGCTCGCTACGGCCATCGACCCACTAAATCGGGGCGACTTTCAACAGCTGCCTTTGCGGGCATCGGTGCCGCAGATGGCCGGGCGGCCGAGCGGGTTCAGGTCGATGTGCAGCTGCTGGTTGCGGTCGTTGGACAGGCCGATGCGTGTCCAGCCCAGCGGCCGGCCCTTGCCGGCTTCGAAGGTGACGCCCTGGCCTGCCTGCAGCAGCGTGCTCTTGTGGTCGCGCCAGGAGATGCCGCCGAGTTCGCAGCGGGGCAGGGCCGTGGCGCAGTCGCACGGCGCCTGGCGGCTGGCGCCCCAGCACCACTGTTCGCCGCTCTGGAAGCTGACGTGGATGTTGCGTGCTTCCTCCACGCTCAGCAGGCGGGCGCGGCGCAGGTCCATCTCCAGCAGTTCGGCTACGTGACGCAGGCGCTGCCGAGCCAGATAACTCGCGTACGTGGGCACCGCGGCGGACAGCACGATGGCGAGGATGACCATCACGAAGGCCACCTCGACCAATGTGAAGCCCTGGCGCCGGGCCTCGCCACGCGCTGCGTTCATGTGTCCAGCTTCAGCAGGCGTCGACGCTTCTGCGTCTGGTCGACATAGACCTGCAGCGCCCGGTTGGCGGCGGCATCGAGGTCGACGAAGGAGCAACCCAGCTGCAGCATGCCGTGCAAGTCGCCGGCGATGGGACTGGCGTGGTGAGGCAGCAGCGACACGCGCAGCGCGGTGAT
This sequence comes from Rubrivivax sp., assembly GCA_004211235.1. Next base: position 2,424 of record SEEY01000314.1, on the reverse strand, counting down.
GCGGTCGAGCTCCAGCACCAGGCCGGCCGCGACCTGCCCTGCGGGTAGCGGCGAGAAGTCGGCCGGCAGTGCGAGCGCCAGGCCGCCGATGCTGATGTCCAGCACGCGCAGTGCGCGGCCGGGCTGCTCGGCGCCCGGCAGTACGACGCGTGGATAGACGCTGCCGGAGGGCTGCACGCGAAAGGCCTGGCGGCGCTGGAAGCGATAGAGCCGCTCGGGCAGGCTGCTGCGCAGCACGGCGCCCTGCTCGCCGCTGACGAGGACGGCGTCCTCCAGTTCGAACTGCAGCTTGACGGCGCCGAGGTAGGCCACCGCGGTGATCTCCCCGCCGGCCACCAGCGTCTGGCTGATGGCGTCGGGGTCGGCACCGATACCCAGGCCGAGCACGTCGGCGGCTGCGTCCAGGGCGGTGATGTGGCTGGCCAGCGCAAGGCCGGGAGGCCCGCTCAGCAGCACCGTGGCGCCATCGCGCTGGAGTTGCTGCAGGTAGGCGGCGACCTCGGCGGGCGCGATGACACGGAATTCCTCGGAAGCGGCTTCAGGAGCGGTCATGCCGGGATGGTAGTGCGCGAGGCGGAACTTGCGTATGGGTCTCGGGGCCGGGCGCCGGGCCGCCCCAAGCCGGCTCGACTGGCGATGTGCTTGCGGCTCAATGCCGCAAGCATCGCCGTCCCCTTGGGGGACGAGGGGCTCAATGGACCAAGCGGCTGCTGCCCTTCAGCACGTGGTCCAGGTCTTCCAGCCAGGGTTCCGCGAGGTGGCGGATCTCGGCGTCGTTGAGCAGGATGCGCTGCATGATGCGCGTCTTCAGCTGCGACTCGCCCGAGGCGAGCTGGGTCTGGTGGGCGGCGGCCTTCAGCTGCGAGATCAGCAGCACGCAGGCGCCTTCGAGCTTGACGACCTCGTCCCAGTTGCCGGTGCGGGCGGCGGATAGCATGTCGGCGCTGGCTTGCTCGATCGCTTCGTAGTAGTTGAGCAGTTCGGAGTTCATTGCGGAGATACCGGAGGATTCGTGGACGGGGCTCATGCGGCGCGGGCGGTCGGTGCGCCGGCGGCGGCGGGCGTCTGGCCGATAGCGGCCCAGGCATCACGCACCGGGTCCAGCAGGCGCTGGCATTCCTCGATGGCGGCGATGTCGCTGCGCAGATTGGCCTGGGTCAGGCGCATGCAGACGTAGCCGTAGAGTTCGCGCAGGTCGGTGGCGAGCTGGCCGGCGGAGAGGTCCAGGCCGGCACGCAGGCCCTCGTCGAGGATGCGCACCGCGCGGGTCAGCGAGCGGCCCTTGAGCTCGATGTTGCCGGTCTGGATCGCCTGCGTGGCCTGGGCCAGCGCGTCGAACACGCCGTCGAAGAGCATCGCGACCAGGCGGTGCGGGCTGGCGGCCTGGACGTCGGTCTCCAGGCCGACCTTGGCGTACAGGGTGGCGCGTTGGTTGCGGGCTGCGAAGGGGGAAGACATGTTGCCGTACATGGTGTCGTCAGGAGGTGTCGTCGTGTTGACTGTTTTTCGGCCTACTGCGGGGTGAACTTGAGCGGCGCTTCCCCTGAACTCCCGGCGAACTGTGCGCTAGTTTTCGCTTGCCAGAAACGAGAACGGCGACCCTTCGGTCGCCGTCAGCCCGGGCCGTCGCCGCGGCTCACTGGTTGTTGAGCTTGGTCATCTGCGTCGTCACGTAGCTGGACAGGCCGTTGAGCTTGCTCATCTGCGTGTCCAGCGCCGTATAGCGGGCGCGCAGCCGGGTTTCCGTCAGCGAGGCGCGGTCTTCCAGCTTGTCGATGCTCTTGTTGTTGTTGTCGATGAGCTTCTGCAGGCCGGCCTGCTTGCTGGTGACGCGGCCTTCGCTGCCGAGCGCGCCGTCGATGTAGGCGCGGATGCGTTGCGCGAAGCCGCTGTTGCTGGCGTTGGTACTGTCCAGCCCCATGAAGAGCTTCTTGACGTTGTCCAGGTTGCTCAGCGCGGTGTTCAGCTTGGTGTCGGACGTCGTCAGGTTGCCGTCGGTGCCCGGTTCCAGGCCGATCTGCGCCAGGCGGCTGACGCTGCCGGCCAGCGAGGTGGTGCCGCCCATGATGCTGCGCAGCTGGCTCTGCAGGCCCACCGCGGTGGAGTCGCCCTGCAGCGTGCCGGCGGTCTTGCTGGCCGAGTCGTACTTGGTCTGCTCGCGCAGCAGTGCGTTGACGGCGTTGTAGGCGGTCGTGAAGTCGGTGATGAGCTTCTTGATGGAATCCTTGTCCTGGGTCACGGCGACGCTCGCGGGCACGCTGGTCGTCTTGAGCAGCGTGATGTTCAGCCCGTCGATGGCTTCCTGCAGGGAGTTGGATTCGGAGCTGACGTCGATGCCGTTGATCAGCGCGCGGCTGACGCTGCGCTCCGCTGCCAGCGGCGAAACCAACGGTTTCCGCATCGAAGGCACGGGCGCCCTGAGCG
>SEEY01001158.1 GCA_004211235.1 Rubrivivax sp. | reverse complement strand
GGCCGGGTTGTTCATCGCGGCGTGCGGGCCGCTCCATTCCAGCGGCCGGCCGCACAGGTGCGCCATGAACCATTCACCGGTCGCCGTCTCGACGAGGCTGGCGTGGCCGCTGCGCTGCAGGCCGTCGGTCTGCTTCTGCCAGGCGGTCAGCAGCGGGTTGCCCGGCAGCGTCTCGTAGGGGCCGTCGATGGCGCGCGAGCGGGCCAGCGTGACGGCATGCTCGTAGTAGGTGCCGCCCTCGGCCGTCAGCAGGTAATACCAGCCGTTGCGCTGGTAGAGATGCGGGCCTTCGACGACGGCGAGTTCGGTGCCGCGGTAGATGTTCTTGATCGGGCCGACGAGCTTCTTCGCGTCACGGTCGTATCGCTGCAGCAGGATGCCGTTGAAGTGGTCCTTGCCGGGCGTGTGGATCCACTGCTGGTTGACCAGCCAGCTGCTGCCGTCGGCGTCATGGAACAGGCTGGGGTCGAAGCCCGAGCTGTTCAGGTAGATGGGCTCGCTCCAGGGGCCGTCGATGCTGGGCGCCGTGACGAGGTAGTTGTGCGTGTCCTTGAACGCGCCGATGGTGCTGCGCACGTCGGTGTAGATGAGCCAGAACTGGCCGTGCGCATAGCTCAGGCAGGGAGCCCAGACGCCGGCGGAGTCGGGGTGGCCGGTCAGGTCGAGCTGGCTGGTGCGCGTGCACGCATAGCTGTGGTGACGCCAGTTGACGAGGTCGCGCGAGTGGTGGATGCGCACGCCCGGCCACCATTCGAAGGTGGAGGTGGCGATGTAGTAGTCATCCCCGCCCTCACCGGGGACGCGGCAGATGGAGGGGTCGGCGTGGAAGCCCGGCAGGATGGGGTTGGCGATCATCGTCAAGGGAGGCAATCAGGCGCCGTATTGCGGGCGCGAATCGAGGGTAGGGGCCGCCGGCCGGGCGGGGAGACGGCAGGTGTGGGAGGGCTGGGCGCCGGACAGGCGCGGGAAAGGCAGACCGTCAGCAGCGGCTGGTGGCTGATCGTCGTCAGGCGCGGTGGCGCGCCGATGCCCCGACGGCGGCCCAGCGCCGCGCTTGCCGTCCAGTCGGTCACGCCATGCGCCCAACGGCGGTGGTAGCG
>SEEY01001157.1 GCA_004211235.1 Rubrivivax sp. | reverse complement strand
GGGCAGGCCGAGCAGATGGCGCGGATAGTCCGGCGGCCCCAGCGTGGCGGAGAACAACGTGACGCTGCTGAGCCCCGCGAAACGCTCCTTCAGGAAATGGCCGGGCACGATGTTGCGCACCGAGAGCAGCACGTCGAGGCTGCCGTCGTCCTCATGACCGTCGTCCAGCAGCGAGAGGTTGGCCGGCGCGTCCATCAGCGGCCGAGTCGCCGAACTGCGCTGCAGGTCGCACAGCGAATGCGTGTCCAGGCGGTCCAGCAGGCGCTGCAGGCCGATGCACTCGAAATAGAACTCCAGCATCGTGCCCACCTCGAGCGGATGGCCCTGCACATGCTCGCCCAGCGCGACGTTGACGCGTTGCAGCGCCTCGCCCAGCACCTCGGGCAGTGTGGCGAGCGGCTGGTAGTCGTCGGCCTGGGCCCGGCCGAGCGTGGCCAGCTCCTTGGCGAGGCCGCGCAGCGGTGCGCGCAGGCTGACGGGCGCGTCTGCGATTGCCGCGCGCACGCGGGCCAGGCTGAGGCTGGCGCTGTACATGTCGCGGGCGCGGTCGATCAGGTTGTGGGCCTCGTCCACCAGCAGCGCCAGCTTCCAGCCCTGGGCCTGGGCCAGGCCGTAGAGCTGGCCGTAGGGGTCGAAGGCGTGGTGCACGTCGCCCACCACCACGTCGGCCCAGCGCAGCAGCTCCTGGCCGAGGTAGTACGGGCAGACGTCATGCTTGAGCGCAATGCGGCGCTGGGCCGGCGCATCCAGCCAGCCGGCCTGCACGGCCTCGGCACGGGCGGCGGGCAGCCGGTCATAGAAGCCGTTGGCCAGCGGGCAGGCGTCGCCGTGGCAGGCCTTGGTGGGGTGCTCGCAGGCCTGCTCCTTGGCCACCAAGGTCAACACGCGCAGCGCCTGGGTCGGCGCCGCCTCGCGCAGCGCATGCAGGGCCTCCAGCGCCGTGATGCGGCCGGTGCCCTTGCAGGTCATGTAGCCGATCTTGTCGATGCGCTGGCCGGGCATCGCGCGCAGCAGCGGGTAGAGCGTGCCCAGCGTCTTGCCGATGCCGGTGGGCGCCTGGGCCAGCAGGTGGCGGCCATTCGCCGCAACGCGGTAGACGGC
>SEEY01000313.1 GCA_004211235.1 Rubrivivax sp. | reverse complement strand
GTCCAGCACGGACGTGGCGTAGGTCCCGGCGGGCAAGGAGAACGTCAGCACGAGCTGATCGGCTTGCGCCCATGCCCATGACATGTCCAGCGGCCTGGCCACCAGCGCGCGCCGCTCCTGATCCAGGCCGGCGTGCTCCATGCCGTCGCACAGCGTGGCGTGTCGTGAGGCCACGCCGTTCTCCAGCGCCTGCGCCTGCTCGGTGGTGGTGACGCGGCCCCGCCCCCACAGCGGCCCGGTCGGGTGCCCGGCCTCGTCCATCACGTCACCGGGCAAGGCCTGGCCCCACAGTCCCTGCTGGATGCGCAGCGCCAGCACCTCGTTGAAGACGAAGGAGCGCACCGCCGACAGGTAGATGCCCTTCTTCTTCGGATGGCGCACCCGGATCTCGCGGGCCAGCATGGCCCGGCCCTGCTCGACGTTGCCGCCGTCGAAACCGAAGCGCTGAGCGCCGAAGTAGTTCGGCACGCCCTGGGTCGCCACGGCCTGGAGGTTGGCCTCGATGGCGCCGCGTTCGCCGGTCAGGTCACGCAGCACGATGCGGAACCGGTTGCCCTGCAGGTCACCGGGGCGCAGCTTCTTCACGTGGCGGGTCTGGCCCAGCACCTTGAACTCCGGGTGCTGAAGCTGGGTCAGGTCAGGCGTCTCGCCCTTCGGGAAATAGATGCTGAACCACTGGCGCGTGACGGCGTAGCGGTCCTTGAGGCCGGCATAGCCCACGTCGAAATCCTGCACGCCGGCGGCGGCGGCCAGTTGCTGGGCGACGAAGACGGTGTTGGCACCGTTCTTCTCGACATCCAGCCAGATGTGTTCGCCCGCACCGGACGGCGCCTGCAGCGGCAGTTCGGTCACGACGAAATCCTCGTTGCGGCACTTCAGCGTGGCGCTGGCGCCGCTGGCCGGATAGGCGTGGGGCCAGGTCGGCAAGGTCGTGTATTGGGCGTCGGTCATGAGCGGTGTGGTGGCGCCCGCTGTGGACAGGGCCAGGATGTCTGGCCGCACAGAGCGGTCGGGCCGGCGATTCTCGCCTTGGGCGCATGCCCAGCCGCGCTTCAGGGAGGCGACCGCTCGTGGCCGGCTTGGTGGCGGCGGATATCGATCCGAAGCTGTCCTCGCCCAGGTCGAAGTGAACTGCCGAAAAGCTGTCGCTCGCCCCGGACGGCAGCGGAAGGTAAGTCCCGACCCATTGCCTGCTTTCGCCTTGCCGATCTTCTTGCTGAGAAGCTGTCGTGCCGTCGTGCCGTCGTGGCGAATTGGCGCTTGGGAAAAGGTTCAGCCGTGGCGGGCTTCGAGCGACCGTATGGCCGCAAGGACCACAGGCCAATCAGTTGGGGTTGTGGGCTGGTCAAAGTTGCGCTCGATGGATTGCGAACGGGCCGCTTGCTCTCGGCGTAGCCCCTCAAGATCTACGCGAACGCTCGTGGCAAGAGCCCCTGCCGCGACTTGCGAGATCCGCTGCGCCATTTGTTCCATCAGGCGATCATGAAAGTTGCGAACCTCGTCCACGAAGCTGGCACGAGGCAGTTGCCAGCTCCCATGCTGCGCCGACCAAGCCTGACAGCCGTTCAGAAGCTTGTCTCGGTTGTCCCACTGAAAGTGAACGGACTCTGAGTCCGACCACACGATGACGTTGGTTGACGGAGTCAGGTAGAGCGAATCAAGCTGGCGACGACCCATCCACGAGCCAGCGTTATCCAGTAGATCCAGAGTCGCCTCAGACACATCGTGTTCGTCTATGGCCTCGCACCATTTCGACCAAGAGTGCTTCCAAGGCTTCGATTCATCTATCTCGATGTATTGCTGGAGTTCCTCCGGGACGGGCTCCAGCGCGTAGGGAGCTAGATCGATCACATCTTCATAAAGACGCACCACTTGGTAGTCGCAGAACCGTGACCCGCCGGATCGTGCTTGGGCGGGGTTCGCAAACTCGAACAGTCGGTGTTCACCAGCCTGAATCCAGTATTCGCCGTCAGTGAGACCGAACCAGTGCAAGTTCGGGTCCTCAGGTGCGCCCCATGGCTGTATTTGATCGAGGGGACGAAGCTCAAACTGAAAGAGCGGGGACGGCATTCGCGTGAGACTCAACGGTTGACAAGTGCGGCGTCAAGTAGCACCAGCGTGAGGAAAAGATTACCGAAGCTGCCGCGAGCGAAAGGCCGCTCCTGGCCGATATCTACCAGCCAAGGCCATCCATCAAACACCCCTGAGCGCGTCGTCCAGCACCTCGACCCAGTGCCGCACCGGCGTCGCCGTGCCGCTTTGCAGATGCTGGATGCAGCCGACGTTGGCCGACACGATCTGCTCGGCGTGGAGCGGCGCCAACGCTGCGAGCTTGCGGTCGCGGAGTTGCTTGGACAGCTCGGGTTGCAGCACGGAGTAAGTGCCGGCCGAACCGCAGCACAGGTGGCTGTCCGTCGGCGCGCAGTCGATGCGAAAGCCCAGCTCGCGCATCGAAACCTCCACGCCACCGCGCAGCTGCTGACCGTGCTGAAGCGTGCAAGGCGGGTGATACGCCAGCGACGCGCTCTTGGCCTTGAGCCGGGGCTTGAGCGCCGGCACGAGCTCCGGCAGCAGTTCGCTCAGGTCCTTCGTCACCTCGCTGATGCGGCGCGCCTTGTCGGCATAGGCCGGGTCGTGGGCCAGCGCATGCGCGTACTCCTTCACCGTCACGCCGCAGCCCGAGGCGTTCATCACCAGCGCCTCGACGCGCTCGCCCGGCCCGGCCACCAGCGGCCACCAGGCGTCGATGTTGCGGCGCATGTCGTTGAGCGCGGCATCGTGGTCGCCGAGGTGGGCGCGGATGGCGCCGCAGCAGCCGGCGCCGTCGGCCACCATGCTCTGGATGCCCGCCGCATCGAGCACGCGAGCCGTCGCCGAGTTGATGTTGGGCGCCATCGCCGGTTGCACGCAGCCGAGCAGCAGCAGCACCTTGCGGTTGAGCTGGCGCGTCGGCCAGTCGTGCGCCGTCGCCGGCGGCCTGGCTGGCACCTTGTCCTTCAGCGATGCGGGCACCAGCGGGCGCAGCGCCTGGCCCAGCTTCATCGCCGGTTTGAACAGCGGCGAGGTCAGGCCCTCCTTCAGCAGCCAACGCACGCGCCGCTCGGCCGCCGGGCGCTCGACCTTGGCATCGACGACGCGCCGGCCGATGTCGACCAGATGGCCGTACTCCACGCCCGACGGGCAGGTCGTCTCGCAGTTGCGGCAGGTCAGGCAGCGGTCCAGGTGCAGCTGCGTCTCGCGCGTCGGCTCGGCGCCCTCCATCACCTGCTTGATCAGGTAGATGCGTCCTCGCGGCCCGTCCAGCTCGTCGCCCAGCAGCTGGTAGGTCGGGCAGGTGGCGGTGCAGAAGCCGCAATGCACGCAGCGGCGCAGGATGGCCTCGGCCTCGATGCCATCGGCCGTGCCGGCGAATTCGGGCGCGAGGGTGGTCTGCATCAGGCGGAAAGGGAACGGTTCACGATCTCCTGCGCCTCCTGCAGCAGCACCTGCAGGTGCGCCTCGTCGCGGAAGCTCTCGGCGTAGACCTTGTAGATGTCCTCGGTGCCCGACGGCCGCGCGGCGAACCAGCCGTTGGCGGTGGACACCTTGATACCGCCAATGGCCGCGCCGTTGGCCGGTGCGGCGCTGATGACGGACTCCACCGCCTCGCCGGCCAGCGACGTGGCCTGCACGTCGGCCGCCGTCAGCTTGGACAGCCGCGCCTTCTGTGCACGCGTCGCGGCGCCGTCGACCCGGTCCGCGTACGGCCGGCCATGCGTGGCCGTGAGCGAGTCGAAGTACTGGCTCGGGTCCTTGCCCGTGCGCGCGGTGATCTCGGCGGACAGCAGCGCGGCGGCGATGCCGTCCTTGTCGGTCGTCCAGACGCGGCCGTCGCGGCGCAGGAAGGAGGCGCCCGCGCTCTCCTCGCAGCCCAGGCCGAGGCTGCCGTCCAGCAACCCCGGCGAGAACCACTTGAAGCCGACCGGCGCGTCGAACAGCGGCCGGCCCAGACCACGCGCGATGCGCTCGATCATCGCGGTCGTCACCACGGTCTTGCCGACACCCGCGCCGTCACCCCAGCCCGGCCGGTTGCGGAACAGGTAGTCCACCGCGACGCTGAGGTAGTTGTTCGGCTGCATCAGCCCGCCGCTGGGCGTGACGATGCCGTGGCGGTCATGGTCGGTGTCGCAGGCGAAGGCGACGTCGAACTTGTCGCGCAGCTGTGTCAGGCGCTGCATCGCATAGGGCGACGACGGGTCCATGCGGATCTTGCCGTCCCAGTCCAGCGACATGAACGGGAAGCGCCCGTCCACCACGTCGCTCACCACCGTCAGCGGCAGCTGGTAGCGCTCGGCGATGGCCGGCCAGTAGGCCACGCCCGCGCCGCCCAGCGGGTCCACGCCCAGGCGGATGCCGGAAGCGCGGATGACGTCGAAGTCGATGACGTTGCCGAGCAGCTCGACATACTGGGCGAGGTAGTCGTGCGTGTGCGTCGTGCTGGCCGCCAGCGCACTGTCGGCGTCCAGGCGGTGCACGCCCTGCAGCAGCTGCGCCAGGTAGGCGTTGGCGTCCTTCTGGATGCCGGACGTGATGTCGCTGTCCGCCGGGCCGCCGTGCGGCGGGTTGTACTTGAAGCCGCCGTCGCGCGGGGGGTTGTGCGAGGGCGTGACGACGATGCCGTCGGCGCGCGCGCTGCCCGTCCTGCCCTGGTTGTATTCCAGGATGGCCAGCGACACGGCCGGCGTCGGCGTGTACTGCCCGCTCGGGGCCAGCATCACATCGACGCCGTTGGCGGCCAGCACCTCCAGCGCGCTCGTCACCGCGGGTGCCGACAGCGCATGCGTGTCCGCGCCGAGGAACAGCGGGCCGGCGATGCCCTGCTGCTTGCGGTGGTCGACGATGGCCTGCGTGATGGCCAGCACATGCCACTCGTTGAACGAGCCATCGAGCGACGAACCGCGATGGCCGGACGTGCCGAAGGACACCTGCTGCTCGGGGCTGGCCGGGTCGGGCTGGCGGGAGAAATAGGCCTCGATCAGCGCGTCCAGATCGATCAGCGAGTCGGGCGGCGCCGGCTGGCCGGCCAGGGGGTGGAGTCGGGATGACATGGGGAAGAGTCCTCTCAGAGATTCGGGTAGAGGCGGCCGGGGTTGAACACGCCGTGCGGGTCGAACGACGCCTTCAGCCGCTGGTGGATGGTGGCCAGCGGCGGCGTCAGCGGTGTGAAGGCGCCGCCGGCCTTGTCCAGCGACCGGAAGCATGTGGCGTGCCCACCCACGGCGGCAGCGGCCTCGCGCATGCCCGCCGGCGGCAGCGGCGTGACGACCCAGCGCTGGGCGCCGCCCCATTCCACGAGTTGTTCGCCATGCAGGTTCAGCGCGGGCGCGGTGCTGGGC
>SEEY01001156.1 GCA_004211235.1 Rubrivivax sp. | reverse complement strand
GGCCGCCCAGGGCTTGCCGCCGAGCTTGCTGCCGGCCTTGATGCCTCGCTTGGCGAACCAGCCCTTGTTCATCTCCAGCGCATAACGCACCGGCTTGGCGGAGCAGTGCGAGGTCTCGTCCATCGGCTTCATGTCGGCGATGTTGACGACGGCGCCGGCATCGTCGATGAAGGCGATGGACAGCGGCAAAAGCGTGTTGCGCATCCAGAAGCACTGCGGCTGGGCCTCCTCGAAGACAAACAGCATGCCGTGGTTGGCCGGCATCTCCTTGCGGTGCATCAGACCGATGGCGCGCTCCTGCGGCGTGATCGCCACCTCGGCCTGGATGACGTGCATGCCCGCCGTCAGCGGGACGGTGCGCAGCTGCTGCGGCCCTTCCTGGGCGGACGTCACGCCGGCCAGCAGGCCGAGGGCGGCGAATGCGAATGCTTTGATGCAGATCATGGGCGGCGGAGGTGGGTGCGCTCAGGATTATCGGGTGAGCGCTTTCCCACCTGGCTTGCACGCGGCCGACGCCGACGCGCAGTTCCTCGCCCCCTTCACGACCTGGCCCGACGGCCCGGGCGGCGTGGCGCTGTCGCAGTTCCAGATCGCCGGCATCCACTGCGCGGCGTGCTCGGGAATCATCGAGGCGGCGCTGCTGAAGCTGCCGGGCGTGGCAGTCGCCAGCGTCAACCCCGCGGCGGCGCGCCTCGCGCTGCGCTGGCGGCCGGCCCTCGTGCCGCTGGCCGATGTGCTGGCCGCGCTCCAGGCGGTGGGCTACCGCGCCACGCCCGACGTGGCGGCCCCGGCGCGTGAGCTGCGGCGCCAGGAGCGGCGCCAGGCGCTGTGGCGCGTGTTCGTGGCCGGCTTCATGATGATGCAGGTCATGATGATGGCCACGCCGGCCTACGTGGCCGGGCCCGGCGAGTTGAGCCCCGACATCGACCGCCTGCTGCGCTGGGCCAGCTGGGTGATGACGCTGCCGGTGATGGCCTTCTCGGCCGGCCCGTTCTTTCGCGGCGCTTGGGCGCAACTGCGCGCGCGGCGCCTGGGCATGGATGTGCCGGTGGCGCTCGGCATCGCCGTCACCTTCGTCGCCAGCACCGGTGCGCTGTTCGACC
>SEEY01001155.1 GCA_004211235.1 Rubrivivax sp. | reverse complement strand
TCGATCTTGATCACGTCGGCGCCCAGGTCGGCCAGGTTTTGCGCGCACCACGGACCGGCCAGCACGCGCGACAGGTCGAGCACGCGGATGTGGCCGAGCGCCTTGGGCAGGGAGGTCGAAGCGGAGGATGGCGTCATGGTGGAGGCAGGGTAGGCGATCATGAAGCGCCGATTATAACGGCCCGGCCATGGGCTGCGGTGCCAGCTGGGCTGCCGCGGACAGTGCGCGCTCACGGTCGACGATGGCGTCGATCGTCCGCTCTTCCAGCCCCATTGCCCCGAGCACGAAGCTGGATAACTGCAGGCTCGCTTCCAGCGTTTCCGGCACCACGACCGAGGCGCCGGCCAGGCGCAGGTCGCGCGCGTGCTTCTCGTCACGCGAGCGCGCAAACAAGGCCACGTGCGGGAATTCGCGTCGGATGCCGTGCACGGCCTGCAGCGCCGCGAGCGGCTGGTCCATCGTCAGCACGATCGCGGGCGCCTCGTCGGCGTGCACGCGGCGCAGCAGCTCGGGCCGCGCCGCATTGCCGAACCAGACCGGCCAGCCGTCGGCGCGCAGCTGCGCCACCAGCCGCGCATCGGTTTCGAATGCCACGAACGGAATCTTTTGCGCAGTGAGCAGCTTGCCCAGTTGCTGGCCGACGCGGCCGAAGCCGGCAATGATGACCTGGCCGCGCACCGCACTCAGGGCGGCATGATCGTGCTGCGCGGCGAGCTGGTCGCCGCGCGTTTCCAGCTGGTCGCCAATGGCCGTGCCCAGGCGCGCCAGCAGCGGCGTGATGAACAGCGACAGGCCGACCGCCAGCATCACGCGCGCGCCCAGCGCCGGGTCGAGCACGCCGCTGGTGGCCGCATAGCCGATGACGATGAAGGCGAACTCGCCGCCCTGGCCCAGCAGCAGGCCGCCTTCGACGGCGCGGCCCCATGGCAGGCCGCCCATCCGGAACAGCAGGGCCACGACGACGCCCTTGATCAGCACCAGCCCGAGAACAAAAGTGGCCAGCCACAGCGGGGCGTCGAGGATCTGGCCGGTGTCGATCGTCATCCCGACCGTCATGAAGAACAGCCCCATGAGCAGACCCTTGAATGGCTCGACCATCAGTTC
>SEEY01000312.1 GCA_004211235.1 Rubrivivax sp. | reverse complement strand
CAGCAGGGAAACGGGCTTTTCTTCGGCCGCCTCGGAGGACATCAGCCCGCCGTCCGAGCGCAGCAGCGAGATGCGGCCCTGCATGCCCAGCTCGCGCAGCTTGCTGCGCAGGTTGCGCACATAGCGGCTGACGATGGGCCGCACCGAGGCGTTGGCGACGGTCGTCAGCGTGCGCTCGTACTCCTGCATCTCGGGCAGCACGACATGCGACAGCGATACCGGCACGTCGGGCAGGATCTCCGCTGCCAGCTCGGCGACGCGGCTTTCATGCACGCCGTTGACGTAGGCATTCATCAGCGAGATGGTCAGCGCCTCGATGCCGCGCGCCTTCAGCAGCTGCAGCTGAGCGCGGATGTCGGCTTCGTCGAGCGGGCGCAGCTCGCGGCCCTGGGCGTCCAGCCGGCCCTTGACCTCGACGGTGTCTTCCAGCTTCGCCAGCGGCTCGGGCTTGGGCCAGACGATCCAGGCCGCGAGGCCGCCAGGCACCAGCGAACGGGCCACCTGCATCATCTGCCGGTAGCCCTCGGTCACCACCAGGCCGACGCGGGCGCCCTTGCCTTCCAGCACCGCGTTGGTGGCCACCGTCGTGCCGTGCAGGAAGACCTCGATGTCGCTGGCCGCGATGCCGGCCTTCTCGCAGATGGCGCGCACGCCGACGAGGATGCCCTCGGAGGAGTCATGCGGCGTCGAGGGTGTCTTGTGGCGCCAGCAGCTGCCGTCGGCATCGTTGAACAACAAGAGGTCGGTGAACGTGCCACCGACGTCCACACCCAGGCGATAGGCCATTGGAAAGCTCCAGCATTGCGTCCTTGAGCAGGACTGATGTGCGGATTCTTTCCAGGCTCAGGTCCCAGCCGAACACGGTGCGCGCTTGTGTTCGCCTGATGGCTTTTGAAGGCCGGATCCGCAGTGCCGGACGGCTGGGTGCGCACCGCCGCGCGGAGCGGCGGTGCCTTGAAGTGTGCGGGTGATGAGCTGCTTAGCGAATGTCGGGCTTCGGCGTGCGGATGAAGTCCACGATGGCCGCCAGCAGAGGGGCGCCAATGATCCAGGCGGGAATGAGCGCGTTCATGATTTCTCCTTTGCAATGAAATCCGCAATGGGAATGAAACGTGGGATGGGTTCGCCGCCCGCTGCCTTGCAACGGGTGGTTCATGCTCGCCACCTGGGCAGGCTGCGGGCGAAGGACGCCGCCGAGCCCGGGGGTAGGACGGGCGGCCGGGCCAGCCGCTGCGGCATCATCCGCACATGAACACGACGACCCGGCCGAGCCTCGCCGCGCGGCTGAAACACGAGACACGCGATCTGCACACGCTGGCCGAAGGCAGCGGCGTCATGGCCGATCTGATGCGCGGCCGCATCGACCGTCAGGCCTACGGCGCCCTGCTGCGGCACCTGCATGCCCTTTATGCCGCGCTGGAATCCGGGCTGGACCGGCAAAGCTGGGACCCGCGGCTCTGGCGCCCCGAACTGCGTCGGCTGCCCGGCCTCGAACGGGACCTCGACGCGTTGCACCCCCCGGGATGGCGCAGCGACGCGCCCCTGACGCCCGCCGGCGACGCCTACGTGCGCCGCCTGACCGCGCTGGCCAGCGACGACCCGGCCTTGCTGATGGCCCATGCCTATCTGCGCTACCTGGGCGATCTGCACGGCGGCCAGATGCTGGCCCGGCTGGTGCGGCAGCAGCTCGGCCTGGCAGGCGCCGAGGGCACGGCTTTCTATGACTTCGGGCCGGCCGCGCAGGTCGAGCGGCTGAAGCAGGAGTTCCGTGCCGGCCTGGACGCGTTGTCCCTGACTGCGCCACAGGCCGACGCCTTCGTGGCGGAGGCCTGCGAGGGCTTCCGCCTGCATCAGCAGCTCTTCGAGGCGCTGCCGTCCGGCACGCCCGCCTAGCTGGAGAAGCTGCGGATCTGGGCGTAGAGCCCTGCGGCGCGGCGGGTGGACGTTTCCAGCTCCTGCAGCAGAGGCGCCACCGGCGGGCCGCCACGGGCATCGGCGATGTCCATCGCGGCCAGGCTGGCGTTGGTCAGGATCGCCGAAATGACCTCATCGGCTTCCAGCGGGCTGGCCTGCGCAGCCAGGCGCAAGGCGCTCTCGAGATTCAGCCGCGCCGTGTCGGCACGCCGCGCCTCGCGCAGGTCGACCAGCGTCAGCACAAAGCCGAGCAGCTTGCCGTCGCGGCCGTTCACCGGTTCCGCATGCACGGCCATGGGCAACACGCCGCCATCGTGGGTCAGCAGGTCCAGCTCGCGCCGCCAGCCGCTCTGCGCGCCGCGCATCTGCTCCAGGGCCTGCTGCACCGCGGGTGCCGCAGCGAAGACGGCCGCGATGGGACTGCCCTTCTCGACGCCCTCCCCGCGCAAGGCCAGCAGGGCATCGTTGGCGAACACCGCCTCGCCCCGGGCATTGGCCACCAGCACCGGCTCCCGCGAACCGGCCACGGCACCGCGGATCTGCACGAGCTGGTGCTCGGCGATCAACAGCCGCACCGCGTGCACCTGCACGATGATGTCCACCAACGCCACGCCGATGCCGCGGGCCAGGGCCACCTCGGTCGTCGACCAGGGCACCGCGGTGCCGCGCACGATCTCCGACCAGGCCGCGAAGGAGCGCCGCGGCGACAGCTCCAGCGGGTTGTTGGCCACCATGGGCTTGGAGGGGTCGCCGGCCCAGGTGACGCTCTGCAACTGCTCCTTGCGGAACCACATCAACCAGTCCGGGCTGTTGGTCGACAGGCGCACCGCCAGCACGCCGCTGGCCGTCGGCGTGAGGCTGGCCAGCGCCGGGTGGGCCTGGCCGACCGATGCACAGGCGAAAGGGGCGTCGCCGGTCGACGGCTGCGCCTGCACCCATTCCAGCAGCGCGCGCAGTTCGGGCGTCGACGGCGCCTCGCCCGTCGTCAGCACTTCGCCCTCGCAGAACAGCGCGGCGCCGGTGGCCTCGAGCGGCTGCAGCAAGGTGCGCGGATTGCGGAACAGCGCGTAACGCCAGTCGCCTTCGGTCGAGGTCGCTTCGACCAGGCGCTGCTCCAGCCGGCGCACCATCAGCGCGACCTGCGCATGGGCATAGTTCTCGATGGCCGAAATGCGTGTGGAGGCCACTTCGGCCAGCAGATCGGCCGCCGCGCGCACGGTGCAGCGCAGGTAACGCGGCGAATAGTGATGGGCGGCGATCAGGCCCCAGAGCTGGCCCTCGCGCACCAGCGAGGCCGTCAGCGTGGCCGTCACACCCATGTTGCGCAGGTACTGCAGATGGATGGGCGACATGCTGCGCAGCTGGCACAGCGACATGTCCAGCGGTACGCCCGGGCCCGGCAGAAGGGCCGGCAGCAGCGGCGCCTGCACCGCGTCCACGTCCACCAGCATGCGCACGCGGTTGAGCAGGTAGAGGGCGCGGGCGCGCTGCGGAATGTCGCTGGCCGGGTAGTGGTGGCCGAGCAGCGACTCCAGCCGCGGATGGCGCGCCTCGGCGATCACCTTGCCATGGCCGTCGGGGTCAAACTTGTAGACGACGACGCGGTCGTAGCCGGTCAGGTTGCGCAGCACCTCGACCACGGCGTCGGCCAGCACGCCGACCGAGGGCGCGGCGCCAAAGCGCTGCAGGGCGCCCGACAGAATGTCGGACATGAGATGAGGCGCCAGATCCTGCAACTCCACGCCATCCGGCGCGCCTGCGGACGGCTCGAGTTCCAGCACCAGCTCGCCCGTCGCAATGCGGTGCAAGGCGCCGTCGAAACGCCGCTGCGAAGGCCCCAGCCGGCACTGCAGCACCACGGCCTCGCTCAGGTCGGTGCTGCCCTGCAGCTGCGCCACCCGCTCGGCGAGGTCGCCACCCAGCGTGGCCAGAGGCCGCTGCAGCAGCGCATCGGGTTCCGCACCGAGCAGGCGCGCGACGTTGCCGCTGACCTGCAGCACGCGCAGGTCGGCCGGGGCCAGCACCAGCAGCGCGCCATGCGGCTGCACCGCGCCTGCCAGATGGATGAGCTCGCGTTCGCAGTTGGTGAGGTCGGCCTGACCGAAGGCGGGTGCCGCTTGCATCGCTGCCCTGTCGCTGTGTTTCGGTGAATCAGTTGATCAACGGCGGCTTGCCCGCGGCGTCGGGCGGATAGCCCATGCCCGACAGACCGTGCCGCTGGATGCGCAGTTCCAGCGCCTCGGGAGACATGCCCAGAGCATCGGCGGCTGCGGACCGCTGGCCGCCGGTGCGCAGCAGCGCGCTGCCGATCAGCTGGCGCTCGGCCCGGTGGGCCACCTCCACCAGCAGGTCGGCCAGCGGCACCCGCCCGACCTGGTCGAGCAGGCCGGCCAGCACGTCGTCGCCGGCCAGATGCGCTGGCAGCCGGTGGGCGGGCCTCAGGATGAAACCCAGGCAGGCTTGCTCGCTTTCGGCCATCAGCGCCGCGGACACCCGCACCAGTTGCGGGTTGCCGTCCAGCGAGCCGACCTCCAACGCAGCGTTGGACACCATGCCGGCCAGGCTCACGCGCGCCAGCAGCTTCGCCCAGCCGCCATCCGCGTCCAGCAGCAGGGCCGGCAGGGCCTGGCCGCGCACCCGCGCCTCATCGCCGCAGCGGCTCAGGCGCAGGAAGGCCGGGTTGGCCATCAGGATATGGCCCATGGAATCGGTGATGACCACGGCATCGGGCGTTGTCTCGACGAACTCGGCCATGCGCGACTGCGCCAGGCTGTCGGTCGCCCCCGTTGCCGCCTCATCACGGCGCGCGCGCAGCAGCAGCTGCCGCTGGTCATCGACGCGGAACGGCGTGGCCGAGATGTCGAGCACGCCGGCCGTGGCGGGCACGCGCACACGGATCTCGCCGGCCCGGCCGGTGCTGCGGGCATTGGCCAGCAGCTCGGCCACGGCAACCCGGGCCGACGGCGGCAGGCTGTCCGCCAACGGCCGGCCCTGGATCGAAGTCAGCGCGTGGCCGAGCAGCACGGCACTGGCCGCGTTGGCCTCCAGCACGACCAGGCTGTCGGCGTCGAGGGCCAGGACGGCGTCGTTGGCCACCTGGAACAGCAGCTCGTAGCGCGACTCGGCCTGGCGACGGTTCCAGTAGTGGCGCTCCATGTCCTGCTGCGCCTCGACGAAGCGCTGCTGGATGGCGGCCACGGCACGCAGGTCGCGGCCCACGGCCAGCACCGGGCCGTCGACGCCAAGGCGGATGGCCGACCACGTGACGGGCAGTTCCTCACCGCCCGTCGCCGGGTTCGCCGGATGGCTGACCTCGCGGCGCCGCGACACGACGCCCTGCTGGCTCACCTCGTCGAGCAGGGACTGGATCTTGGACCGGGTGCTGGCGCTGACCGTGTCGACCCAGCGCTGCCCGACCCACTCACGGCAGCCCTGCGCCTGCCCGGTGTGGCCTGGCGGGATGACCGC
>SEEY01001154.1 GCA_004211235.1 Rubrivivax sp. | reverse complement strand
GTCAAGTCGGTCAATTACGGCGGCCGCGCGGTGGAACGCGTCTGGCTCGACTGGGAGCAACTGCAGTCGGGCGGCGCGCTGAAGTACCAGCTGGCGCCGCAGCCGGATGCGCAGGGCTGGGGCACGCGTGCCCGCGACCTGCCACGCCCGCCTGCCGGCATGGCCCGCTAAGCACCCCGACCACAATAACAATCATCAGGAGACAGCATGGCCAATATGGCAACGGGCGCGGCACCAGTCGCGCGGCAGGACGGTCCCCCCGGGACGCAACAAGGCAGTAACACGGGGGCGCTCGTCATCGTCACCATCCTGTTCTTCATGTGGGGCCTGATCACGTCGCTCAACGACGTGCTCATTCCGCACCTGAAGGCGGTGTACACGCTGACGTATGTGCAGGCGATGCTGGTGCAGTTCTGCTTCTTCGGCGCGTACGCAATCGTGTCGCTGCCGGCCGGCGCGCTGATTCGCCGCATCGGCTACCAGAAGGGCGCCGTGACGGGTCTCCTGGTGGCCGCCGGCGGCTGCACGCTGTTCTATCCGGCCGCTTCCGGTGGCTACGGCATGTTCCTGCTGGCGCTGTTCGTGCTGGCCTCGGGCATCACGGTGCTGCAGGTCGCGGCCAATCCGTATGTGGCCGTGCTGGGGCCGGCGCGCACCGCGTCGAGCCGCCTGACGCTGACGCAGGCGTTCAATTCGCTGGGCACGACGATCGGGCCGGCCGTCGGCGGTGTGCTGATCCTGTCGGCAGCGGGAGCCGCTGCCGTGGCGGGGACGGATGCTGCCGCCGAAGCGGCCAGCGTGCGCGGGCCGTACCTGATGCTGGCCGGCCTGCTGGTCGTATTGGCCGTGATGTTCCTGGCCGCGAAGCTGCCAACGATCGTCGCCGCCGATGACGATGGGACGCCGGTGGCGGGTGCCGCTGGCTCGGTGCTGGCGCATCGCCACCTGGTGCTGGGCGCCATCGGTATCTTCCTGTACGTGGGCGCTGAAGTGAGCATCGGCAGCTTCCTGATCAACTTCATCGGCGAGCCGCAGATCGCTGGCCTGGCGCACGCCGACGCCGCGCATTACGTCAGCATCTACTGGGGCGGCGCGATGGTGGGG
>SEEY01001153.1 GCA_004211235.1 Rubrivivax sp. | reverse complement strand
GCACCGCCTTGGCAACGCGGGCCGTGCCGTGGCGGCCGATATAGCGGGCCACCTCGCCGCCGCCGGTGGAGAAGCCCACCAGCGTGGCGCGCTTGACGTCCAGTGCGCGCAGTACGGCGTCGAGGTCATCCGCGTACTGGTCCATGTTGTTGCCGGCCCAGGGCTGGCCCGAGCGGCCGTGGCCCCTGCGGTCGTGGGCAATGACGCGATAGCCATGCTCGGCCAGGAACTGCATCTGCGATTCCCAGCTGTCGGCATTCAGCGGCCAGCCGTGGCTGAAGACGACGACCGGGCCGTTCCTGGGGCCCCAGTCCTTCACGTAGAGCGGTGTGCCGTCGTTGGCGGCCACGTAGGGGCTGGCGATGGCCGCCTTGGCGGCCGCCGGCGCGGCCGACGCGGTGGTCTGCGCGGCAAAGCCGGCAACGGCGGCGGCGGCCACCAGCAGTTGCAGGGCGGCGCGGTTGAAGCTGGGTTGGCGTGTCATGGCGGGTTCCTTGTTGGTGTCGTGTGGGGGGAGCGAGTTGTCTTTCGACAGGACGAACTTTGCCGGTGAAGACCGTACTGAAGATGCCGTAAAGTTCGCATGACTTTGCATTCCGTACCGTTCTGCATTTCGTAACGACTATGGCCGACCGACTCGCTGCCCTCTTCGCCCACTTCGCCGTGCGCGCCGAAACCTTCCAGGTCGGCCCGCTCTGCGGCGTCAACAGCCTGGAACCCCAGGCCGGGCGCGGCCAGCTGCACCTGATTCGCGAGGGCGGCGTCGAGGTGCACCATGGGGAGCCTGAGCCGTTGGGCATCGCCGAGCCCAGCCTGCTGCTCTACCCGCGCCCGCTGGCGCACCGCTTCGTGACGGACCCGAGCTGCGGCGCGCAGTTCCTGTGCGCCCACATGGCCTTCGAGGGCGGCGCCAGCCATCCGGTGGCCGCAGCGCTGCCGCCATGGGTCTGCCTGCCGCTGGCCTCGGTGCCGGGCTGCGCGCCGGTGCTGGAGCAGTTGTTTGCGGAGGCGGAGGCCACCCATTGCGGGCGCCAGCTGATGCTGGACCGGCTGTTCGAGGTGCTGCTGATCTGGGTGCTGCGCGAGCTGATGGCGCAGCACCCAGA
>SEEY01000311.1 GCA_004211235.1 Rubrivivax sp. | reverse complement strand
ATCCCCACCGACGCCGGCCGCGGGTCCATCTCGGTCAGCGTCTTGTCCATGAAGCCGCCGCCGTAGCCCAGCCGCAGCCCCGCAGGCCCGAAGCCCAGGCAGGGCACGAGCATGAGCTGCGGCTTGAACTCTTCCGTGCCCTTGGGCTTGGGGATGTGGAAGGCGTCTTCCTCCATCGGGCAGCCCGGGTACCAGACATGAAAGCGCAGCGTGCCGTGCACCTTGTCCACCACCGGCAGACCGATGCGGCGATGCGGGTGATCCTCGCCCCAGCGGTAGAGCGTGGGCAAGGGATCGAACTCGCCCTTGATGGGCCAGTAGGCGCCGATGGTGGTCTCGCGGCGGCGCAGCAGCCAGACGCTGAGCACCTCCTGCAGCTGGGCAGCAAGCTCCAGCCGGTCGGGCAGGGCCAGGCGTTGTTCGATCAGCTTGTGCCGGATGGCGGCGCGGTCATTGGCGTCCAAGGGCGGGCTCTCCTGCAAGCCTGGGGAATCGTGGCATTGTGGGCCAAGCGTTTGGGTCGGTAGAGTCGCGCCTCGCCACAGACCGGCCAAGGGAAAGACGCATGCTGAACCGCATCAACCAGCTGACCGAATCGAGTGGCGCGCTGCAGCCGGGCAAGGGGCTGATCAGCGGCGTCATCGCACTGTCGCTGGCCATCCTGTGCCTGCTGGGCGTGCTGGCCTTCCACTTCCCCGAGTACCTGACGACGCCGCAGCTGCGCCAGTCCTATGACGTCGACGTGGTGCGGCGGCTGCTGTACTGGGCGCTGGTGCTGTCGGGCGGGCTGGCGCTGTTCAACATCGTCTTCAGCCGCTCACGCTGGCTGGCGCTGTGGACCTTCGTGCTGCTGGGCCTGGCGCTGGCCCTGGGCGGCCACAAGGTGGAGGTGGACCCGAACTTCCCCGACAACACGCCCTACATCGGCCTGGACTGGTTCATCCTGGACCTGCTGGGCTCGACGCTGATCTTCGTCTTCATCGAGAAGCTGTTCGCGCTGCGCCGGGAGCAGCCGGTGTTCCGCCCCGAGTGGCAGACCGACTTCCACCACTTCATCGTCAACCATCTGGCCGTGGGCTTCGTGCTGCTGGCCACCAACCTGCTGGTGCACCAGCTGTTCGGCTGGGCGGCCAAGGACGGCGTGCGCGCCTGGGTGCAGGGCCTGCCGTTTCCCATCGCGTTGTTCCTCATCATCCTGGTGGCCGACCTGGTGCAGTATTGGACGCACCGGGCGTACCACGAGGTGCCCACGCTCTGGCGGCTGCATGCGGTGCACCACAGCGTGAAGAGCATGGACTGGCTGGCCGGCTCGCGGCAGCACATCCTCGAGCTGGTCATCACGCGCACGCTGGTGCTGGCGCCGATCTTCGTGCTGGGCTTCAGCAAGGAGGTCATCGACGCCTACATCGTCGTCGTCGGCTTCCAGGCGGTGTTCAACCACGCCAACGTCAGCGTGCGGCTCGGGCCGCTGCGCTACGTCATCGTCACGCCCAACTTCCACCACTGGCACCACTCGCAGGACGACGAGGCGCTGGACAGGAACTACGCCGCCCACTTCGCTTTCCTGGACCATCTCTTCGGCACCGCCGTGCAGTCGGAGCGCAAGTGGCCGGAGCACTACGGCGTGCTGGGTGATTACGTGCCGGATGGCTTCCTGCGCCAGCTGCACTTTCCGTTTACCTGGAAAGGCTGAAACGCCATGGACGCATTCACCGAACTCTGCGTAGAACTGTTGTCGCCGCTCGGCCCCGTGCGCATGCGGCGCATGTTCGGCGGGCAGGGCATCTACGTGGACGGCCTGTTCATGGCGCTGATCATCCAGAACCAGCTCTACCTGAAGGCCGATGACGCGTCACGCGAGCGCTTTGTCGCCGCCGGCTGCACCCCCTTCAGCTACGCCACCAAGAACGGCGAGCGCCAGGTGATCAGCTACTACCTGCCGCCTGAAGAGGCGCTGGAGTCGCCGCCGCTAATGCTGCCCTGGGCGCGGCTGGCGCTGGAAGCCGCGCTGCGCGCCGCGAATGCGAAGACGGCACCGAAGCCCAAGAAATCAACCGCACCCGTCGCGAAACGGGCGGCCAAATCAGCGGCCAAAAAGCCGGCTGCCAAAAAGACCGCGGCTAGATGAGGTTGAGCCGGGCGGCAAGAGCAGCTCGAAGTCCGCCGCCGGCCAGCCTTCCAGCACGACCGTCTGGCCCGGCGCCAGCGCCACGGCCTCGCCGGCTTCCAGCCACTTGTCTTCAGCCGGCTGGTCGGCAGTGCCGGACAGGGTCAGCCAGACACGGCCACGGGCCACCGCCAGGCGGCGCGCCTCGGCGCCGCCGGCCAGCGTCATGGCCCGGCCACCGTCCAAATGCCATACAGATTGCGCATCGCTCATGATGACTCTCCTGGGTTGATGTCAGGGATTCTGCGGAGACGCCCCAAGGCGGTCCAATGAATGCGCCGCCGCGATTGATACCATCCGCGCATGAATCAGCCCGTGCAGCCGATCAGGCAAAGGCCGCTGTCCATCGGCCCGTTGCGCGCCTTCGAGGCGGTGGCGAGGCTGCTGTCGTTCCGCGCCGCGGCGGAGGAGCTGAGCCTGACGCAGTCGGCCATCAGCCGGCAGATCCAGTCGCTGGAGGAGGAGATCGGCTGCACCCTCTTCCTGCGCGGTACGCGCAAGGTGGAGCTGTCCGGCGAGGGCGCCGTGCTGCTGCCCACCGCCGTCGCAGTGCTGTCCAAGCTGGACCAGACCGTGCGCCAGATCCGCCGCACGCGCGGCCGGCGGGTCGTCAACGTCAGCACCTTCGCGTCGTTCGCGTCGCTCTGGCTGATCCCGCGCATGGAGGCCTTCCAGCGCGAGCATGCCGACATCGACCTGCGCGTCTCGGCATATGACCGCAAGGTCGACCTGGAAGACGGCGAGAGCGACCTGGCGCTGCGCTACGACGACGTGGCCTCGGTGCCGGCCGAGGCCGAGCAGCTGTTCGAGGAGACGCTGTCGCCCACCGTCAGCCCCTGGTATCTGCAGAACCCGCCCGCGCCCCTGAAGCGCACCGCCGACCTCGCCGGCCATGCGCTGGCCGAGGAGGACGACCCCCGCCCCAGCGCCGAGTACCTGAGCTGGCGGCGCTGGCTGACCGAGCATGGCCAGCCCGAGCTGCAGCCGCGGCGCTGGCTCTACCGCGGCGAGCTGATCGAGCCCTTCGGCAAGGCCGGCCGGCTTGGCAGCCCGTTCAGCTACTGGCTGATCACTGGCCCGAACGCCGCGCGCCGGCCCGAGGTGCAGCAGTTTGCCGACTGGGTGCGCGTGCAGGCAGCGATCACACGGGACGCGCTGGCGGGCGTGTGACGGGGCCCCGGCCGGCTTGAAGCCGAGAGGCTAGGCGGCCTGGGCGGGCGGCACGGCGACGACACGTGCCAGCGCCTCCGCCAGCGCCCGCTGCGCGCGCAGCACATGGCTGATGCCGGCCTCCCGCAGCCAATCTTCTTCCTCGTCGGTGTGCGCCAGCACGGCGCAGCGCAGTTGCGGGTTCAGCTGGCGGGCCAGTGACAACACCGCCGGCACACCGCGCACATCCGTCAGCGCGATGACCAGCCACGCCGCCTGGGCGATGTGGGCCTGCACCAGCGTCACGGCCTCGGCGGCATCGCCCAGCACGGCGGCCTGGCCGGCGGCGCGGAGCTTCTCGACGATGTCGCGGTCCCGGTCGATGACGACGATCGGCTGGCTGCCGAGCAGCTCACGCAGCGCCGTGCCCACGCTGCCATGGCCAACCAGCACGATCTGCCCCGCGAGCGCGCTCTGCGGCGTGTCGGCCGGCAGTTCGGCCAGCGGGTCGTCACGCGCTTCCAGCCTGCGTGCCCACGCGGAGCGCTTCAGCACCCAGCGCCGCAGCGGCTCGACGCCCGAGAACAGCAGCGGGTTCAGCGCGATGGAGACGATGGCGCCAGCCACGACGAGGCTGGTCGCCTCGGGCGGCACGAGCTTGAGGCTCTGGCCCAGGCCGAGCAGGATGAAGCTGAACTCGCCGATCTGCGCCAGGCTCACGGCCACCGTCAGCGCGGTGGACAGCGGGTACTTCAACAGCAGCACGAGCACGCCGGCGGCCAGCGTCTTGCCGACCAGGATGACGGCGACCGTCGCCAGCACGGCCAGCGGCTGCTCGACGAGGATGAGCGGGTCGAACAGCATGCCGACAGCGACGAAGAACAGCACCGCGAACGCGTCCCGCAGCGGCAGGCTCTCGTGGGCGGCGCGCTCGCTGAAGGCCGACTCGCGCAGCACCAGGCCGGCGAAGAAGGCACCCAGCGCCACGCTGACGCCGAACAGCGCCGCCGCGCCCACCGCCAGGCCGACGGCCGCGGCGACGGTGGCGAGCGTGAACAGCTCGCGCGAGCCGGTGCGGTTGACCTGCCAGAGCATCCAAGGCAGCAGGCGCCGCCCGGCGATCAGCATGATGGCCACGAAGGCGGCGACGGCCAACAGCGTCGTGACGATGGTGACGGCCAGGCGGCCCTGCGAGCCGCTGCCGTCGCCCTGGCCGCCCAGCACCGGAATCAGCACCAGCGCCAGCACCATGGCCAGGTCTTCCACCACCAGCCAGCCCACGGCGATGCGGCCATTGCCGCTGTGCAGCAGCTCGCGCGACTCCAGCGCCCGCAGCAGCACCACCGTGCTGGCGACGGACAGCGCCAGGCCGAAGATCAGCGAGGCCATCAGGTCCCAGCCCCACCACGCGTGGGCCAGCCCGCCGCCCATGGCGGTGGCCGCGGCCATCTGCACCAGCGCGCCGGGCAGGGCGATGCCCTTGACGGACATCAGGTCGCCGACCGAGAAATGCAGGCCGACGCCGAACATCAGCAGCATGACGCCGACCTCCGACAGCTGCTGGGCCAGGTGCACGTCGCCGACGAAGCCGGGCGTGTGCGGCCCGATCAGCACGCCGGCCAGCAGGTAGCCGACGAGGGCCGGCAGCCGCGCCCACTGCGCCAGCAGGCCGAGCACCAGCGCCAGGCCGAAGGCGGCGGCCAGCGTGGAGATCAGGGTCATGCCGTCGTGCATCGCGTCCTTTCAGCTTGGCGCGATCAGTTCGCGCTCGGTGAGGATGAGCGTCAGGGCGCGGTCGTGCGCCTCGACGGCGAATGAGGTGTCGCCGCCCGACCATGCCACACCCACCGTCGTCACCCCGGGGTGCAGGGCCAGCCAGCGGTCGAAATAGCCGCCGCCATAACCGAGGCGAAAGCCCTCGCGCGTGAAGCCGACGCAGGGCACGAGGACGACGTCCGGCACGGCGACCGCCCCGGTGGCCGTGGCGATGCCGCATTCGTCCTTCGACGCGGGCTCGGCACCGTCCCAGCGGCGGAACACCATCTCCTTGGGCTCACGGCGCGCGAACGGCAAGGCGCGCGGCCAGGCCAGCGTGCCGGGGTCCAGCTCACCGCCCAGCGGCCAGTAAACGCCCAGCAGCTCGGGCTCCAGCTGCGCCAGCAAGGCGGCCAGCGCCTGGCGCACGGCCTGCTGGGCGGACTGGAAGGCCGGCGTTTGCGCAAACGCGCGGCGCTCGGCCAGCAGGGTGCGGCGCAGCTCGGAGCGGTCTTGGGCAGGGGCGGCGGTCATGGCGTCAGTGCAGTTCGACGCTTATTGGAACCCATGAAAGACGACGCCCCCGGCAGCCAGGGCCGCCGGGGGCGTGGAGGGGAAAGGGGTGCGTCAGCCGCGGGGGCGGCGCAGCGCCAACAGCCCGGCGCCGCCCAGCAGCAGCGCCCAGCTCGCAGGCTCGGGCACCGGCGCCGGGATGGCCAGCACACCCTGCACGACGATGCCGTGGTCGTGATAGTTGAAGTCGGCACTGCCGCCGGGCAGATCCTCAAAGGCGATGTGCAGGCCGGCCGGCACCAGGGCATCGCCCGCGTAGGCCAGCGTCCAGGCGTGGTTGCGGCCATCGAGGTTGAGCGTCTTGTCGCTGTAGTAGCGGGCGGTCGTGTTGTCGCCGGTGTTGGTCACGTCGACGAAGAAGACGAGGCTGTCACCCGCGGACACGTTGCCCAGCACGAAGCTGTCGCCATAGCCGCTGCTCTGGTTGTTCAGGCCGACGGGGCCGTCCACGCCGTTGATGCGCGCGCCGACCAGAACCGTCAGGCTGCCCGCCCAGTCGGTGTAGAAGGCGGTCAGCGGGCCATTCGCCAGCGCAACAAAGCTGTTGGACGGCGCTTCGTTGCCCGCATTGCCATAGCTCGCCGGCTGGGCCAGCGCGCCGAGGCTCAGCAGCGCGGCCGCGGCGCCCAGCATCAGTCGCTTCATGAGCTTGTCCATGGATGTCTCCTTGTAGGTTGTGCGCTGAGGATAGATCGCGGGGTAGCGCTGTCACAAGCCCTCGAACAGGGCGAACGCCCCGATGCGTGGAGTGGGGTTCGAGGCGTGGGTTAAATTGCCCACGGCAGACGGGCAGGTTGATGAAGCGAATTGGCGGTCGAATTCTTGGAGCAGCGCTCGCGCTGCTGATGGCGGTGGCAGCCGGCGCGCAGGCCGTGCCGGCGGCGGCCGACAACGACCTCGCCGTGCAGGCGCGCGAGGCCTGGGCCAAGCGCGACCGCAAGCGGCTGGCCACGCTGGCCGACGCCGCCCGCGCGCAGGCCCACCCGCTGGCGGGCTGGGTCGACTACTTCGAGCTGAACGCGCGCCTGGCCGAGGTGCGCCAGCCGGAGATGGACGCCTTCTACGCCCGCTACCCCGGCAGCTACGTCGAGGACCGGCTGCGCAACGACTGGCTGCTGGAGCTTGGGCGCCGGCGGGACTGGGCCAACTTCCGCCGCGACCATGCGGCCTACCAGATGCGCGACGACCGCGAGGTCGCCTGCTATGCGCTGCTGGCCGATCACGCGGCCGGCACCAAGGTCAGCGCAGAGACCGCGCGCGCGGCGTGGATGGCGCAGAAGGACGGCGACGACGGCTGCTTCCAGCTCGCCTTCACCTTCACCGACGCCGGCCAGTTCAAGCCCGACACGCTGTGGGACAAGGCCCGCCAGGCCACCGAGCAGGGCCGCCCGCGCGCGGCGCGCCAGGCCGTCATGCTGCTCAATGCCAAGCCGCTGGAGCAGAAGCTCGCGGAACTGCAGGACAACGCCGGCCGCTACCTGACCCGCAAGGCCCGCACCTCGCCGCGGCCCGAGGCGGAGCTGACGGCGCTGGCGCTGGCGCGCGTGGCCGCCAGCGACCCCGACCAGGCCGGCGACGTGCTGAAGGACAAGTGGAGCCGCCTGCCTGCCGACCTGCAGGCCTGGCTGTGGGTGCAGATCGGCCGCCAGTCCGCGCTGCGACTGCAGGACGACGCGCTTGCCGCCTTCGCCCGCGCCGACAAGCTCGCCCCCGACCTCGACTGGAGCGACGACGCCCTCGCCTGGGCCGCTCGCGCCGCCCTGCGTGCGAAGCAGCCGGCCGTGGCGTTGCGCGCCATCGAGCGCATGAGCAGCGCCGAGCAGCGCGAGCCGGCCTGGGTCTACTGGAAGGCAAGCGCCACGCGCCAGCAGGGTGACCAGACCGGTGCCCGTGCCCAACTCGCGGCGCTGGCCTCGTCCGCGCAGACGGCGCCGCTGAACTACTTCGGCCGCCTGGCCGCCGAAGACCTCGCGCTGCCAACGCCGCTGCCGCCGGCCCCCGCGCCGCTCACGACCGAGGAGCGCCGCGCCGCACGCCAGCATCCCGGCCTCACCCGCGCGCTGCAGCTCATCGCCCTCGGCCTGCGCAATGAAGGCGTGCGCGAATGGAACTTCTCGCTGCGCGGCATGGGTGACCGCGCGCTGCTTGCCGCCGCGCAGGAGGCCTGCGACCGCGAGGTCTGGGACCGCTGCATCAACACCAGCGAGCGCACCAAGACCGAGGTCGACATGACGCAGCGCTTCCCGACGCCGCACCGCTCGGAGCTGCTGCGCGAGGCCAAGGGTGCCGGACTCGACCCGGCCTACGTCTACGGCCTGATCCGCCAGGAGTCGCGCTTCGTGCTGGATGCGCGCTCGCACGTCGGCGCGTCGGGGCTCATGCAGGTCATGCCCGCCACGGCCAAGTGGACGGCGAAGAAGGCGGGCCTCGCCTATGCGCCCGAGCTGATGCAGGACCGGGACTTCAACCTGCGCATCGGCACGCACTATCTGAAGCTGGTGCTAGACCGCTTCGACGGCGCCCAGGCGCTGGCCGCGGCGGCCTACAACGCCGGCCCCGGCCGCCCTGCGCGCTGGCGCGACGGCCCGGTCATCGACGCGGCCGTCTGGGCCGAGAACATTCCCTTCAACGAGACGCGCGACTACGTCCGCAAGGTGCTGCTCGGTGGCGCGCTCTATGCGCAGGTGCTCGGCCTGCCGGCCACGTCGCTGCGCGAGCGGCTGGGCACGAGCGTCGGCCCGGCGCGCAGCGGCAACATCGATCCGCCACCGCCGGCGGCCGACTGAGGCCTTCGGGCCGGCTGTGAACTACTGCCCGGCAATCGTTTGTACCAACGCGGCGGGATACCGGCTCGCTCCTATGCTCATAAATGAGCTTCGACGGCTTCGCCTGTCGAGAAATGCCTGCCCGAGGAGCCTTAGCCCCATGCCCACCC
>SEEY01001152.1 GCA_004211235.1 Rubrivivax sp. | reverse complement strand
GCCAAGCACGGCCTCGAGCTGGGTACGGGAGAGGTTCTGCGGCTTGGCGCGCGAGACCGTGACGGCCGCGTCCAGTCCGGCGGTGTCGGACGGGTTGGCCTTGAGGGCGGCCAGGCGCGCTTCGCCCGCCTTCTTCGCTTCGGCGGTGGCGAGCTTCTGTACGAGTTGCTGGCGCACCTTGTCCTTCACATCGGCCAGCGGCGGTACGCGCGCCGGGCTGTACTGCACGACGCGGGCGGATGCGAGCTGGCTGGGGCCTGTCTCGACGGCCTCGGTGTTGCGCTTGTTGCGAAGCGCATCGGCGCCGAAGACGGCGTCGAGCAGCTTGGGCGAGGCAAGCGGACCGGTGGCGCCGGCGGGCGCCTGGCGCTGCACGGTGGCCGTCTGCAGCGCGAGCTTGAGCTTGTCCGCCGCAGGCTGCAGGCTGTCCGACTGTTCGTAGACGAGATTGCCGAACTGCTCGGCGGCCTCTGCATAGCGGCGCTGGGCGAGCTGTTTGCGCACTTCGGACTCGACTTCCGCGCGCACCGATTCGAACGACTTCTTTTCGCCGCCGCGCGCGCCGGTGAGCTGGATGATGTGGAAGCCGAAGTCGGTCTCGACGATGTTGCTGATCTCGCCCGGCTTCATCGCGTAGACGGCCGCGTCGAACTCCTTGACCATCGCGCCGCGGCCGAAGAAGTCGAGGTCGCCGCCGTTGACGGCCGAGCCCTCGTCCTGCGAGTTCCTCCTGGCCACTTCGGCAAAGGAGGCGGGGTTCTTGCGCACCTGGGCCAGCAGTTCCTCGGCCTTGGCCTTGGCCTTGGCGCGCTCCTCCGCGGGCGCGCTGCGCTCAGCCTTGATGAGGATGTGGCTGGCGCGGCGCTCTTCGGGCACGCCGTAGCGGGTGGCGTTCTCGTCGTAGTACTTGCGCAGGTCTTCCTCGGTGAAGCTGACGTCCTTCTGCAGCGCTTCCAGGTCGAGCACCACGTACTGGATTTGCGCCGACTCGGGCAGCTGGAACTTCGCGGCGTTGGCCGGATCCTTGTAGAAGGCGTCGAGTTCGGCGTCGCTCGGGTTGAGCTTCGCGGCGAAGTCCTTCACGTCGAAGCGCTGCAGCTGCACCTGGCGC
>SEEY01000002.1 GCA_004211235.1 Rubrivivax sp. | reverse complement strand
CCAGTCTGCTGGCGGGCCGCCGGCGTAATGCTTCTGCAGCGCGGCGCTGTAGTCCTGCCGGTCGTCGCCGAACAGCGCGCGGACCGGCTCCAGCCATTCGGTCGGCTCGACGAGCAGCTGCCAGTAGTAATGACCGGTCTCGTGGCGCAAATGACCGAGCAGCGTCCGGTAAGACTCACCGAGATGGCCGCGGCGTTGCTCGCGGCGGGCGTCGTCGGCCTCCGACGCATCGAGCGTGATGACGCCATCGGCATGACCGGTGATGACGGCCGGCCCTTCAGGCGGCGAGAGCAGCAGGTCGAAGGCCAGGCCCAGTCCTTCGGGCACCTCGGCCTTGGATTGCACCGGCAGCTTCAGCCCGATCAGCTGCGACACCAGGCGGCGCTTGGCCTGCTCGATGCGGCACCACCAGATGTCGGCGCCGGGCTGCGTAAGGTCGGGCACCGTACGGGTGAGGCGGCAGCAGCGACACAGCGTCGCGCCGGACTGCACGTCCGCCGCATCCAGCAGCCAGTTGCAGGCAGCGGCCGTGTCGAGATTGGCGCAGCGGGCATAGCGCGGCGCGCGGCGCGCCGGGACGCCGGCCTCGCGCCAGCCGTTTTTCACGGCGCGGCCCGGCGCCCGCTCCAGCGCCAGCAGCCGGCCGCGCTCGGCGTCATAACCGAGTGGTCGCCCACAGGCCAGGCACTGGCTGTTGCGGAAGAAGATCGGCCGCCCGCAGGCACAGCTGAAGGCGCGCGGGATCGTGGGCGACGCGACGCGACGCAAGGGAAGAACGGGCACCATCAGGCCACCTGCAGAACAAGACTGCCTGTTGCCAGGCCGATCAACGCGCCGAAGATGACGTCGCTGGGGAAGTGCAGACCGAGCACGATTCGAGCCAGCCCCACCAGCACCGCAAAACCCCACAGCAGCGGTGCCAGCGCCGGATGGAAGGCCGACAGCAGCATCGCGAAGGCGAAGGCATGCAGCGTGTGGCCGCTCGGAAAGCTGAAGGCGTCCGGCACCTTCAGGCAGGCGTGGATGTCGTCACAGCGTTCGAAGGGCCGCTGCCGCCGCGTGCCCCTCTTGAGCGCGTAGTAGACGACCAGGTTGATGGCCCCCAGCGCGAGCATCAGCAGCGCCCGAGGCAGCGCGCCAGCCATCGCATGCAGCGCGATCAGCACGCCCCACAGCGGGCCGTCCGCCAGGCGGCTGCACACCGCCAGCACCTGATGCAGCCGCGGCCTGCCCGCGGCGCGGTGCAGCACCTGCGCGCCGCGCAGATCAAGCGCAGCACCGCGCAGCCGCCCTGCATCAAGCCATGGCGGCATGGCGAGGGGCCGGGCAGCCGGCAACTGCGACGCGGCACAGCTGCTGCTCGAACTGGCGCAGCACGCCCTGCCAGTCGGCACGCGTGGCAGCTTCTCGTGCCGCCAGCCGCATCGGGCCGTCGGGCTCGCTGGCATCCAGCGCACGCGTGGCGGCATCGAGAAAGGCGTCGGCAGCGGTCTGGCCTTCACACGGCGGCGCCACACAGCCGCTGACGCCGTCGCGCACATGCTGTCCGGCCGCGCCGGTGTCGAAGGCGGCCACGGCCAGGCCGCTGGCCAGGGCCTCCAGCGTGACGTTGCCGAACGTCTCCGTGAGGCTGGGGAACAGGAAGACGTCGGCACTCGCGTAGTGCTTGGCCAGTGCGACGCCCGTCTGCATGCCGACGAAGCGCACGCGCGGGTGGGCCCGCTCCAGCCTGGCCCGCAACGGGCCATCGCCGACGACCACCATGCGCAGTCCCGGGCGGCGCGCGCTCAGGCGCTCGAAGGTCTGCAGCGCCAGGCCGGCGTTCTTCTCGGCGGCCAGGCGCCCCACATGCAGCAGCACGCGGTGCTCGGGGCCGGCGCGCCAGGCGCTGCGCAAGGCTGCGTCGCGGCGCGCGGGCGAGAAGAGGCGCGAGTCGACGCCGCGCCCCAGCACTTTCAGCCGCTCGAAGCCACGGCCGGCAAGTTCGCCGGCGAGCTCCTCGGTGGGGACGAAATTGCAGTCGGCCATGCCGTGCAGACGGCGCAGATAACCGAACACTACCGGCTCCATCATGCCCAGACCGTAATGGCCGCAGTAGGCATGGAAGTTGGTGCGGAAGTCGGCGCTGGTCGGGATGCCTTCCGCACGCGCGGCGTGCAGCGCAGCCCAGCCGAGCGGGCCGGGCGTCACGGCATGCACGAGGTCGGGCCGCGCACCCTCGCCACGCCACATCGCACGCAGCGCGCCGGGGCGGGCCCAGCCGAAGCGCAGCTCCGGGTAGAGCGGGATCGGCGCGCCCGGGCCGTGCCATTCGTCCGCATCGTTGCGGGCCGTCTCACCGGACCGCCGCGGCCGGAGCAACTGAACGGCATGCCCGGCCGCGCGCAGGTGGCGCACTATGCGCTCGGCCGTGAGCGCGACACCGTTGATCTCGGGGGGGTAGGTCTCGGTGACGTAGGCGATGCGCAAGGCGTGATCCCCATGGGCGTTGGTGGAACGCGGAATCCGGCAAGTGCGATGCCCACGGCCGGCATGCACATTGCTTTCTGCTGCTGCATGACGCCCACGCATCCGCTACCCGAAATCGTCTGCGACCACTGCCAGCGCCACTCCGCTTCATGATGTCGTTCGCAGGCGGATCGCTGCGCTGGGGCCGCACGACGGCGCCGGGCGATGCGCTGGCGCTGCCGCGCCGCGAAACGCCGCCCGAGCGCCGTGCCGTGTTCATCGACAAGGACGGCACGCTCATCGAGGATCTGCCCGCCAATGCGGACCCGGCGCTGCTCAGGCTTCGGCCCGGTGCGGCCGAGACGCTGGCCGCGCTCGCCGCGCGCGGCTACGCGTTGCTCGTCGCCACCAACGAGAGCGGCCTGGCGCGCGGCTACACCACGCGCGCGCAACTGGCACGCCTGCAGGGGGCACTGGAAAAGCTGCTGCGCGACACCGCAGGTGTCGAGCTGCTGGACTTCCTCGTCTGCCCGCATGCGCCCGGGCTGAACGGTATGCCGTCCTGCCTGTGCCGCAAGCCGGCGCCAGGCCTGCTGCTGCGTGCGGCGCGCCGCCACGGCATCGACCTGGGCAAGTCGTGGATGGTGGGCGACGCGCTGGAAGACGTCGAGGCCGGCCGCCGTGCCGGCTGCCGCACCGTGCTGCTGTCGTCGGCGGGTGAACCTTCCGAGCCG
Source organism: Rubrivivax sp. (assembly GCA_004211235.1). The sequence goes on along the minus strand of SEEY01000002.1, from coordinate 18,742 downwards.
CGCACACCGCTGCGCCAGCCCGACGCGCATTGCGCCGCCTGGGAGGGCGTCATCGAGCACCTGCCCGTCACCGTCTGAGGCGCTGACAGGCCCTCACTGGAGCGCCGCGGCGCGCGAGCGCAGCAGCGCCATCAGTCGACGCTCGGCTGCGCTCAACCCGGTCTTCGGGGCCGGCGCCACGGCCCAGGGCAGCCCGCGCAGCGCGGCGCGCGCGGCCTCGTCGCCGAGCGACTCCGCAGCGGTCAGCACGCGCGGATGGATGTAAGCCTTGCGGCAAACCGCGGCGGTGTTGCCCAGACGGCGCGCCACTGCCGCCACCACCTCCGTGGGCTTGCAGGGCTGGGCCGCTTCGCCGCAGGCTTGCAGCGTCAGTTCCAGCGCGAGCACGCTGCCGTGCCAGGTGCGGAAGTCCTTGGCCGTCACGTGCTCGCCGGCGGCGGCCGACAGCCAGGCGTTCACGTCCGCGGAGCCGACGGCGTGGCTGTTGCCGTCCTCATCCAGATAGCGGAACAGCTCCTGGCCCGGCAGCTCGCGGCAGCGCCGCACGATGCGGGCGACGCGTCGGTCGGTCAGCCGCACCTGGTGACGCACGCCGCTCTTGCCGACGAAGGACAGCTCGATGGCGTCGCCCTTGATGCCCGCGTGCCGGTTGCGCAAGGTGGACAGGCCGTAGGTGCCGTTCTCGCGCGCATAGCTGGCATTGCCGATGCGCAGCCAGGTGGTGTCCAGCAGTCGCACGAGCGTGGCGAGCACGCGCTCGCGCGTCGGCTCGTCCGGCCCGGACAGCGCCTGCTGCACGCGCCGGCGCAGGCGCGGCAGCACGGCGCCGAAACGGCGCAGCGAGTCGAACTTCGTCTGCCCGCGGCCGGCCTGCCAGTCGGCGTGATAGCGGTACTGCTTGCGTCCGCGTGCATCCCGGCCGGTGGCCTGCAGATGGCTGTCGGCCTCGGGGCTGATCCACACATCGGTCCAGGCGGGCGGAATGGCGAGCTTGCGGATGCGCGTGAGCGTGGCCTCGTCCCTGACCAGCTTGCTGCGCTGACCGCGGGTGTCGAGATAGTCGAAGCCGCCCTCGGTGCGTGCGCGGCGGGTCAGGCCGGGCTGGACATCGTTCGTCCAGCGCAGGCCGGCGCGGCGGGCGGCCGTGTTGGGGGGAAGCATGGCCCCAACAAAGCAGGGGGCGTGCCAGAACAGCGGGCACACGGATTGCTAGGCGGCGGCAATGAGCCCTCCTGCGTCAACTTCACTCGCGCCACCCCATCTTGTGGATGTGTCGATGTTCTGGGGGCCCACCGGTGGCGTGCGGCGCGTGCTGATGGCCAAGCATGAGCGCCTGCGTGCGCTGGGCTGGCGCCACACCGTCATGGCGCCCGGCGCCAGCGGCCCGGGCATCGTCGACTGCGGTGGTCTGCCGCTGCCGCACAGTGGCGGCTACCGGGTCGTGCTGGGCCGTGCACGCGCCGCACGGCAGCTCGAATTCATCGCACCCGACGTCATCGAGTGCGCCGACCCCTACACCCTCGCCTGGGCCACACTCGATGCGGCGGAGGTGCTGCGTGTGCCGGCCGTCGCCTTCTGCCACAGCGACCTGCCGGCTTTGGCCGCGAGGCTGGTCGGCGGGCCGCGCGCCAACCGCTTCGGCCGGGCCGCGGAGCGCTGGGCCCAGCGCTACCTGGCGAGGCTGTATCGGCATTTCGACCTGGTGCTCGCCCCCAGCCGCGGACTGGCGGAACGGCTGCAGGCCTGGGGCGTCCCGCGCGTGGGCGTGCAGCCGCTCGGCGTCGACTGCTCGGTGTTCACGCCGACCGCCCGCGATGAAGCCTGGCGTACTGAGCTGTGCCGCGAGCACGGGCTGGCGGCGTCGACGCAGCTGCTGGTCTACACCGGCCGCTTCGCCGCGGAGAAGAACCTCTCGCTGCTGGCCGACGCGGTGCGCATGCTCGGCCCCGGCCACATGCTGGTGGCGGTGGGCAGCGGCCCGCTGCCGCCGACCGGCCCGCAGGTGCTCGTGCTGCCGCCCGAGCACGATGCGAACCAGCTGGCGCGCATCGTCGCCAGCGCGGACGCCTACGTGCACGCCGGCGACCAGGAAACCTTCGGCCTCGGCGTGCTGGAGGCGATGGCCTGCGGCACACCGGTCGTCGTCGCCGCCGCGCGCGGCCTCGCGGAGCTTGCCCGCGACGCCGGCGTGCTGGTGCCGAGCCCGTTGCCGCGCCTGTGGGCCGAGGCGATATCGGCCAGCCTGGCCAGCCCCGATGCAACGCTGCGCCGTGCCGCGCTGGCGCGGGCACAGGCCCAGGACTGGCCTCGCGTCATGCAGCAGCTCTCGCAGCGCTACACCGCCCTGATCGGCCGCCCCGTGTCGCCGCCAGCGCCCACCGCGCGGCGAGGCCACCTGGCGATGGCCCGCTGACGTCGATGCAGGCCAACCTGGTCGATCAGCTGGCGATGCGGATTGCCGAGCGCCAAGGCCGCCCGACCCGGCGCACGGCGCGGATGCCACCGGCCGAGGCGTGTTCAGCGCGGGATCTTTGCGTCGTGCTCCACGATGTGTCCCCGGCCCGCTGGGAAGGCTGCCGACGCGTTCTTGCGGAACTCGACCGCTGCGCGGCGCAGGCCGGCGTGCCGCTGCCGATGACGCTGCTGGTCGTGCCGCACATGCACGGCGACCTGGCGCTGCCACCGGCCTATCTGCGCTGGCTCTACTCGCTGCAGCAGGCGGGCCACGAGCTGGCGCTGCACGGCCTGACACACCGCGACGAAGGCCCGCCACCGCGCAGCCTGCGTGAACGCCTGCTGCGCCATGTCTACACGGCCAGCGAGGGGGAGTTCGCTGCGCTCTCTCGGCACGAAGCGGCGGAGCGGCTGCATCAGGGCCGCGCGTGGGCGCGGGCCCTGGGCCTGCCGATGCAGGGCTTCGTGGCGCCGGCATGGCTGATGAGCGCCGGCAGCCTGCAGGCCGTGGCCGACGCCGGCTTCGGCCACACCTGCACGCTGACCGAAGTGATCGCCCTGCCGCACGGCCAGGCGCTCAAGGCGCCGAGCCTCGTCTTCAGCACGCGCAGCGGCTGGCGGCGCCAGCTGTCGCTCGCGTGGAACACGCAGCTCGCCCACCGGGCCCGCGACGCCCGCCTGCTGCGCCTGGAGCTGCATCCGGGCGATGCCGACCACCCGGCCATCCTGCGTTGCTGGAGCGGCCTGCTGCGTCAGGCGCTGAAGCACCGCGTGCCCCTGCGCCTGGCAGAGGCCGCGGTGCTGGCACGCCGGCTCTGATCAGCCAGAGCCGGCTTTCCCGGTCAGCGCGAACGCGTTGCCAGCATGCGCACGACGGCATACACCAGCGTGCCGACGGCCAGCGCGGCCAGCGCGGAGCGGACGGGTGCGTCCTGCACGTAGCCGACGGTGCGGTCGGTGGCGCGCGACACTTGCGAACGCACGTTGCCGATGCCGTCGACGATCTGGTCCAGGCCACGGCGGGCGGTGGTTTCGACCTTCTGCAGGTATTGATCGGAATGACCCATGGTGCTGACTCCAGGAGGGTTGGTTGAGGTCTGACCTCCTGGCAATCGGCGGGCCCGCAGCCCGGCCTCAGTCGCGCGTGGGCTCCGTTGCCGCACCCTCGGCTGCATATTCCTTCAGACGGTTGTAGAGCGTCTTGAGGCTGATGCCCAGCGCCGCGGCGGTGCGCTCCTTGTGATGGTTGAAATGACGCAAGGTGGCCAGCATCAGGGCGCGCTCTGCTGCGGCCACGCTGGTGCCGATGGGCAGGGTGATGCTGGGAACCGATTCGGCCATGGCGGCGGGCTGGGCCGCCGGTATGGCCGTGACCGCCATAGCAGGGGCGGCGGCAGGCTCCACGGGGCCGCTGGCGGCGCCCCAGCCGGTCATCAGGCCCGCGCTGTCGACACGCGGCAGCCAGGCGTCGTCGATGAACTCGTCGGCCGCCATCACGTAGGCGCGCTGCACGGCATTGCGCAGCTCGCGCACATTGCCCGGCCACGGGTACTCCACCAGCGCCGCCAGCGCAGCCGGGGTGAAGCGGCGCACGGCGCCCTCCTGCTCGCTGATGGCGGTGAGGAAATGGTTGGCCAGCAGCGGCACGTCGGCCGCACGGTCGCGCAGCGGCGGCAGCTCGATGGGAAAGATGTTCAGGCGATAGAGCAGGTCTTCGCGCAGCTTGCCGCTGGACACGGCCTGATAGGGCGGCCGGTTCGTGGCGGCAATGATGCGCACATCGGTTTCCTGGCTCGTCGTGCTGCCGACGCGCATGAAGCGGCCGGTTTCGAGCACGCGCAGCAGCTTGACCTGCAGCTCCAGCGGCATCTCGGTGATCTCGTCCAGGAACAGCGTGCCGCCGCTGGCGCGCTCGAAGAAGCCCTGGTGCTGGCGCTCGGCGCCGGTGAAGCTGCCCTTTTCGTGGCCGAAGATTTCGCTCTCGATCAGGTTGGGGCTGATGGCGCCGCAGTTGACGGCCAGGAAGGGCCGCTTGCGGCGCCGGCTGAGGTCATGCACCGTCTGCGCCACGACCTCCTTGCCAGTGCCGGACTCGCCGGTGATGAACACCGACACGCTGGTGCCCGCCACGCGGGAAATCTGCTCGTAGATGCGCTGCATCGGCGCGCTGCGGCCCCACAGATGGCCGAAGTGCCCCGATTGCGCCAGGTTGGCCGTCAGGTCTTCCACTTCCGCCTGCAGTGCTGCCGGCTTCATGATGCGCGACAGCACGCCCTGCAACTGCTTCAGGTTGACGGGCTTGATGAGGTAGTCGGCGGCACCCAGGCGCAGGGCCTGGATCGACGTCTCGAGGTTGGCATGGCCGGTGCAGAGCACGACCTCCGAGTTGGCCACCAGCTTGGGGTCGGCCAGCAGGTCCATGCCGTTGCCGTCGGGCAGGCGCAGGTCAAGCAGCAGGATGTCGGGCTGCTGGAGGGAAATCTGCCGCCGTGCGTCGCGCAGATTGTGGGCAACGGCGACCGTGAACTGCTCCCCCGCGATCAGCGCGCGCAGGGACGCAGCTGAATCATGGTCGTCATCCACCACCAAGGCATGCGGCATCGGCGTCTAACCCTTTCGATCTTGCAATAACGTTGATATGGGACTCTGTGCGTCATTGTCATCAGATTCCACGTCGTCTGCGCCAAGCAGCAGCGACCGCAGGGATGTTTTTGATGTAACGCTGCGGGCATGCCGCTTGCCGGAGCCTCGCCGTGAACAACAGGTGATGCAACCCCCATGCCTACACGCAGCACGCGACAGGACTTCGACGAGCCGCCCGGCGCCGCGCTGCGTTATCTGGCCGAGGCGATGGTGCTCGGGTCGCTGCTGTTGCTGGGCATGAAGGCATTCCGCGCCAAGCACCGGCATCGCCGGTCGGGCCGCTGCGCGCGTGCACCTGAGGGCGTCAACACGTGGGAAGGCGAAGGTGGTCGCCCGCTGCCCGACGAACGCTGACCCGCACCGGAAAGAATTGCAGCAATTGCGCCATGCCTGAGCCCAAGACCCATCCCGCTCCCCCTACCCCGCCGCTGCCTGGCGCACACGGTGACGATGACTCCGTGGCCGGCGAGGAAGATCCGGGCGCGAGCCTGGAGGAGATGCAGCGCCCCACGCCCGGACACGTGCCGGCGGCTCCTGCCTCCACCCGAGACGAACGACGCTCCTAACGCAGCCATCGGGCGTCATCTGCGCCGGGCATCGGACTTGCTTTTCTGCGTGAGCAGCCAATTTCGCTGGCCACGAATGCAAAGCAGATGAGACAAATTCGAGGCTGGCGTGACGCCGGCTGGCTGTGGACTGCCAGCGCGTTGTGCGCCCTGGCGAACATGGCCGGTTGCGCCAACCTGAATGAGCGTGACACGGAACTGCGTCCCCTGAGCCGGCAGGCGACCGCGGCGCAGGTGACGCTCGTGGACGGCCGAGGCACCGTGGGCGCTGCCACCGAGGCGCGCGACCTGGCGCGGGTGCGCGCGGAAGGCCGTGGCGCCTTGTTCGAGCGCCAGCTGGGCGTGTTGGCAGCCACCGGCGAAACCGAGCTGCTTCGCGGCAACACCGCGCGCTTGCTGGTCGACGGACCGGCCACGTTCGCCGCCATGAAGGCCGCCATCGCGGCGGCCAGGCAGCGCATCCTGGTGGAGTTCTACATCGTCGAGGGCGACGGCGTGGCGGCCGAGGTGGCCGACCTGCTGATCCGCAAGGCGGCCGAGGGTGTCAGCGTCGCGATGATGTACGACAGCATCGGCTCGCTGGGCACGGAGCGCGCCTTCTTCGATCGACTCCGCGCGGGCGGCGTGGCCGTCTGCGCCTTCAATCCGGTCAACCCGCTGGAGCGCCCCGGCCATTGGGGGCTGCTGCAGCGCAACCACCGCAAGATGCTGGCGGCCGACAGCGATGTGGCCTTCACCGGCGGCATCAACCTGAGCAATGTGTACGCGAAGGGCTCGTTCGGCAGCTCACGGCGCAAGGAACCGCCTGCGGATGCCGACACCGAGGGCTGGCGGGACACCCAGGTCGAATTGCGCGGGCCCGTCGTGCCGGCGCTGGCGGCCGTGTTCAAGCAGTCCTGGGAGCACCAAGGCTGCGAAGGCACCCTCGCCCCCACGCCCGAGCCCCGTGTCGCCCTGCCCGGCCAGCGGATCATCAAGCTGGTGGCGGGCGATCCTCGCAATGGAATCAACCCGACCTACAAGGCACTGCTGCGCGCGATCGACGCTTCACAGGTGAGCGTGCAGCTGACGATGGCTTATTTCGCGCCGGGGCCGGAGCTCATCCAGGCGCTGTGCGATGCCGCGCGGCGCGGTGTGGCCGTCGCGCTGGTGCTGCCCGGCCGCAGCGATGCGGCGCTGGTGCTGCATGCCGCTCGTTCGCGCTATGCGCAACTGCTGGAGGCGGGCGTGCAGGTCTACGAGATGTCCCAGACGGTGATGCACGCCAAGACCGCCGTCATCGATGGCGTGTTCTCGAGCGTCGGCTCCAGCAATCTCGACTGGCGGAGCATCGTCGGCAACAACGAGATCGACGTCATCGTCCTGGGCGACGACTTCGGCGAGCAGATGCAGGCGCTGTTCGCGCGGGACATCAGCGTCTCCGGGCGCATCGAGGCCGAGCAGTGGGCGCGTCGCGGGCTGGGGCAGCGCCTGCTGGAAGGCTTTGCACGTGTCGTGGAACCGTTGCTCTGACATCCAGCCGGGGTTGGCGCGCCGATTGCCAGTTTGTGTTCGCGTCATTCCTCTGTCTATGCCATCAAAGGAGTCAAGCTATGGCACTAGAAGGTCTCTCGGGCGGGTTGCACAGCGCAACGCCGCACCCCCAATATGAACCCTCCGTTGCGGCAGGCACCCTCAACTCAATGAACGGTGACTTCGGTGCGGACGCTCAGCGCCCGCGCCGCCCGGGTGGCAGCACCATGGGCCGGCTGATGCGGCGCAGCCGCACACGCACGGCGGGTATCCGCTTCGAATGGGCCATGCGCACCTGCGGCCCGGTGTTGCGCGTCGTGGCGACCTGGACGGACCGGCTCGGCCAGCCGCACCACACGTCGTACTCGGTGCAATGCAACGGGCTGGAAGGGGCGCTGGACCGCGCGATTGCGTCGCGCATCTCCTGCGGCGCGCCCCTGCCGGATCGCGAGGACTTGCTGCAACGGCTGCGGCAAGAATTTGCGACGGCGCCGCATCTGGCAGCAGCCAAGGCGGCAGGCACGGCTACGGAAGACGCCGCTGCGGCCTGAACGCCGCGAGGTGCCAGCCGTGCGCCGGCATATGAAGCGGTGGTTCAGAGCCAGTAGATGAGCCGTTGCAGCCAGCGTGGCAGTGGGCGGCTCGGGGTGTAGTTCTGGCGGTAGGCGTGGTGCATGTCAGGGCCTCGGTGGGATATGTATGTTTATACAGTAGTCCCGCCCCGGTTGCCAAGTTCTCGTCACACGCCGGCCATTGAAAAGGGCTCCCGCAGGAGCCCTTGGTTGAATGCCTGCTCCCGATCAGAAGCTGGCGCGCAGACCGATCTGGTAGGTGCGCCCCGGCTCGTAGATTGCGTACGGTGCATTCGCGAACTGGAAGTTCGTGCGCTGCGACGAGCGGGTCACGTTGAACACGTCGAACGTGGCCTGCAGGTCTCTCTTCCAGCCGATCACTTCGCCAAGATTCAGGCGCGAGGTGAAGTCCACCTGTGAGTAGTCCATGCCGTAGAAGGCGGCGGCCGTGATGCCGTTCTGGCCGGTGCCCGAGGTTTGCGAACCCTTGGTGAAGGTCTTGGTCACGCGGAAGCCGCCGAAGCGGCCTTCATAGTAGGCGGCCAGGTTGTAGGTGTAGGGCGGCACGCCGGTGGCGACGTTGGCACCCGACTGCCTGACCTTGGTGTAGTTGGCGCTGACGCCCAGGCCTTTCAGGTAGGTCGAGATGATGTCCAGCGGCTGCTGCACAGTCAGCTCCAGGCCCTTGATCGTCAGCTCGTCGGCGGTGTTCTGCGTCTGCGTCAGCACGACGCCCAGGCCGTTGATGGCGGCGAGCTGTGCAGCGGTCGGCAGTGCAGCCAGGTCCGTCGGCACGGGCTGCACGCCGGCTCGCGTGTACAGGCCGGTCTTCTGCGTGTCCGTCAGGCCGCCCTGCGTCCAGTTGACGCCGTAGGCGTTCAGGTCCGCGAAGCTCACATTCAAGGTGCGGTTGGCCGTGAAGCCCTTGATGCCCTTCTTGAACCAGGCGGCGGCCACATAACCTTCACGTCCCGTGTACCACTCCAGGCCCAGGTCGGCGTTCTTGGACTCGTAGGGCTTGAGGTCGGGGTTGGTCAGCTGGCCGTTCTGCGCCGCCGGGTCGGTGAAGCTCAGGGACAGCGCGCGCAGCTGCGTGGGATCGGCGCGGGTGATGGTCTTGGACACGGACGCACGGGCCAGCACGTCCTTGCGCAGGTTGTAGACCACGCTGCCCGATGGGAGGAAATTGCCGTAAGTCGTGGACGTGTAGCTCTGTGTCAGCACGGCCGGATACCGGCCACCGTCGGCCAGGTTCTGCGCCGCGTTGCGCGGGTCGGCCGGCGTGGTGAGCGTGGCGAAGGTCTGTTGCGTGGAGGCGTAGCGGGCGCCGACGTTGTAGCGCAGCTCGTTGCCGAACAGCGTGGTGTCGCCATTCACCTCGGTGAAGATCGACGTCACCTGCTCCTGGAAGAAGCCGGGCGCCACGTTGTTGTTGGAGTTCGCCGTGCCGAAGGTCGCGTTGTCGCGCGCCATCTGGTAGCCGGAATCCTTGGCGAAACGGCCCCAGTCCAGCGAGACGAAGCCGTTCGACGTGGGATGCAGATAGCCGGGGATGGCGGCGTTAGGAATGGCCGAGCCGAGGAACTGCAGCCCGGCCGGGTTGGCGCCGGCCGTGAAGCCCGTGCCATAGCCCGGGTAGGCGCTGGCCGCGGGGCCCGCGGCACCGGCGCCGTTGCAGGCGCCACCGGTGTTGGTGGTGTTGGGGCCCGGCAGGAACACGTTGACGTTGCGGCGGCAGGCGATGTTTTCCCAGTAGCCGCTGTTGTCGAGCGTGTTGATGCGGCGCGACACGCTGTCGTAGGCGCCGCCGAACTTGACGTCGAAGATGCCGGCGTCGACGTCGACGGTGCCGCGCATGCCATGCGTGCGGATCGAACGCAGCTCGTCCTGCTGGTTCAGGCGGCCGCCATTCCAGCCGAAGGCGCTGGGCGTGTTCAACAGGTCGGTGGCGCCGGCGGCGTTCACCGCCTTGAACTTCGGCACGCCGCTGCTGTTGTCGTACTCGGTCGTGATGCCGGAGCTGCCCACCGTCTGGAACAGCACCGTCGGCGAAGAGCGCTGGAAGTCGCTGCGCGTCATGTTGGCCTGCACGTCGACGCTGATCGCGTCGGTGATCTTCACGTTCAGGCCCGGGTTGAGGCTGTGGAACTTCGTCTCTTCCGTGTAGGGCCGGAACTCCATGAAGTACTGCGCGTTGGCGAAGGTGCCCTTAGTGACGGTGCAGCCGTTGGCACAGTCGCTCTTGTCGACCGTCATGTTGATGGGAATGGACGAGCCGTTGCGGCCCACCCAGTTCATGTCGACGCGTTCGAAGTCGTTCTTCTTGTGGCCGTAGATGGTGTCGAGGAAGAACTTCACCGAGCTGTTCGGGCGCACTTCCATCGACAGGATGGCGTTCTGGCGGTCCCGGCTGCCCTCGGACACCATCGAGCGGCCCAGGCGCGGAATGATGGCGTTGTCGATCTGCTGGATCGTCAGGCCCGGATTGCGGGCCAGCAGGAAGGCTTCGTCGATGGTGGCGCCGGTCGTCAGCCCGTTGCCGGCATTGGCGGGCACTGTGCCGGGGATGGTCCAGTTGCCGCCGCCGGTGCTGTTGCGCGCCGTGCCCAGGCTGGCGCCCTGCGTGGCCGACAGGTTGGCGTTGGTCCAGCCGATGGATTCGAAGCCGGTGGTCTTGACCTTGTTGGTCGACCAGGCCACGCCCGCCAACAGGCCGAAGACGTTGTCCCAGGTATTGCTCACCAGCACGGAGCCGCGGTTGCCCCACTTCTCGGCCTGCTGGTTCTTGGTGCTGGTCAGCGTGACGGCGGTACGGAAGCCCTTCTTGTCGAACGGCCGTGCGCTGCGCATGTCGACGATGCCGGCGGCGCCGCCTTCCAGCATCGACGCGGTCGGGCTCTTCACGACGGTGACGCGGCTGAACAGCTCACCCGGCATGAAGTCCATGTCGACCTCACGGTTGGCGCTGCCCGTGTCGGTACGGCCGGTGGAAGCCGAGGCAACCGGCGCGCCGTTCAGCAGGATGCGGGTGAAGTTGGTGCCCAGGCCACGGATCTGGATCTGCAGGCCCTCGCCGGTGATTTCGCGCGTCAACGTAACGCCGGGAATGCGGGAGATGGACTCGGCGATGTTGCTGTCCGGGAACTTGCCCATGTCCTCGGCCGTGATGGCGTCGATGAAGCCGACCGCATTTTTCTTGGCGTTCGCGGAGCTTTCCAGTGCCGCGCGGATGCCGGTGACGACGACCGTGTCGAGCTTCTGCTCGGTGGCGGGCGCCGTCTGCGCATACGCCTGCGTGATGAGGCCGGCCAGCAGCGTCATGGCCAGGGCGACCTGCCCCGGAGCCTGGCGGGTGCGCCGCAGAAGGATCGTGCTCATTCAATGTCTCCGTTTGGTTCTGTGAAGCCGGCTTTGACAGCCGGTAGAAGCGCGCCGCGCCCAGAAAATGGTAGCGCGCACATCCGCAATTTACGGAGCGACACATCTCGCGTCAACGAGGGTGTGTACTAATGTATTAGTGAAGATCGCAACGGCGGCTTAACTGGTTATCACGGGTTTTCAGTGCTGTGGGTAGCGCTCACAATCCGCAATATCAGCCGTGAATAGCAGGGAGCTACGGCCTGGGTGCCCTGCTGAAGCATCTGCGCCGGAAGCGCATGCCACCTTGAATCTCTGGTCGGACGCCCGGGCTGGTGGGCGTCCTTTCACTTCGGCGGCCCGCCTTCGCGGAGCCGCCGTTTTTTTGAGGGCAACCGTTGCTGGACGGCTCCGCCGAAGGCGGGGAGCGAGCGCACGCGACCTGGCATCCCCTGCCGCCTTCGCCCCCGCTTGCGTAGGCATTAACTCTCTGGTGCGTCGGGGTCGGAGTGCCAGAATCCGGCGCCGCGCCCAACATGAATTTCACGCTCGATCCCACCCGACACGCAGCTCCACAGGTCCTCGAGGCGCTCCGCGGCGCCATCATCTCGATGGAGCTTGCCCCCGGGATCGCGCTGGATCGCGCAGAGCTGGCGCAGCGCTTCGGCGTCAGCCAGACGCCGGTACGCGACGCCCTCATCCGGCTCAGCGAGGAAGGCCTGGTCATCGTCCGCGCGCAGCACACGACCCAGGTCAGCCGCATCGACGTGCCGGCGGCGCGTGAGGCGCATTTCCTGCGCCGTTCCATCGAGATCGAGATCGCGCGTCAGCTGGCCGTGACGCATGACGGTTCGGTCATTGCCGACCTGCGCACGCAGTTGTCGCGTCAGGCAGAACTCGCGGACAACAAGGACTTCATCGGCTTCATCGCCGCCGACAAGGAATTTCACCGGCTGATGTACGCCGCCGCTGGGCTGTCCAGGCTCTGGTCGGTCGTCGTGCGCATGTCCGGGCACGTGGACCGTCTGCGGCTGCTGCACATCCCCACCGTCGGCAAGACCGAGTCGACGTTGCGCGCCCACCAGGCCATCCTCCAAGCCATCGAGTCGCGCGATGTCGACGCGGCGCAGCATGCCGTTCGCGAGCATCTGTCGGGCACGCTGGCGTCGGTGGACGAGATCCAGCAGCGCTACCCGGAATACCTCATCGTCTAAGGCTTGCCCGTGCGAAAGCGATGCAGGGTCGCCGAGCGGAAGGTCTCGCCGGGCCGCAGCACCGTGCTGGGCCAGTCCGGACCGACGGGTCGATTGGGCGAATCGGGGTTGTGCTGGGTTTCCAGGCACACGCCCATGCCACGCGTGTAGGCCCGCCCGCCCGGGCTGGCCGGCGAACCGTTCAGCCACGTGCCGGCATAGAACTGGATGGCCGGCTCGGTCGTCAGGATCTGCATGCTGCGGCCCGAGGCCGGATCGTGCAGGCCGGCGGCCGGATGGAGTGCGCCGTCGAGCGGATGGTCGAGCAGCCAGTTGTGGTCATAGCCCACATCGGTGCCGATGACCCGCTCACGACGGAAGTCGAACGGCGTGCCTTCGACCGGCACGTGGCGCAGCGGGATGCTGTTCGCGTCCGGCTGCGTGTAGCGGCTGGCGTTCAGCGCCAGGCGGTGGCCGAGTGCAGAACCGGATTCGGCGCCGCCGAGGTTGAAGTAGGCATGCGAAGTCAGGTTGACGACGGTCGGCCGGTCGGTCGTGGCCTCGTAGTCGACGCGCCAGCTCATGTCGGCCCCGAGCGTGTAGGTCACGGCGACCTGCAATGTGCCCGGGAAACCCATCTCGCCGTCCGGGCTGGCTCGCTCAAGTCGCAGGCTGACGCTGCCGTCCGCGCCAGGCTTCTGCGGCAGGCCGCGCCACAACGACGCGCCAAATCCCTGGGGCCCGCCATGCAGGCAGTTCGACCCGTCATTGGCCAGGAGCCGGTGGCGCTGGCCGTCCAGTTCGAAGCTCGCACCGGCGATGCGGTTCGCGTAGCGCCCGGCGATGACGCCGAGGTGCGAGCCGGCGCCCGCGAGATAGGCGTCCAGGTTCGCCAGCCCGAGGACAACGCTGTCAGCGGGGCCGGCAGCATCCGGCAGCCACAGGCCGGTGACGATGCCGCCCCAGTCCAGCGCGGTCAGCACGAGCCCACGGCCGTTGTCGAGGCGGTATTCGTGGACGGTGCGGCCGTCGGGCAGCCGGCCGTAGTCACGCACGGTCACTTGGGGTTCAGGAATCATGGGTGCACCCTTTGCGCTTCGCGCTTTGCGCTGTCCCGCCGGGCGGGAGCTGAGCCCCTTCGGGCGGCCGCGCGGCGCTCACAGCACGGCTCCGCGGGCGTTGACGTAGACGGCGTACAGCGAATGGCTGCTGGCCATGAAGAGGCGGTTGCCCTTGGCGCCGCCGAAGCACAGGTTGGCGCAGCGCTCGGGCAGGTGGATGTGGGCAAGCGGCTCGCCCTGCGCGCTGTACACGCGCACGCCGTCCAGCGCCGTCGGGTCGACGCCAGGCTGGCCGCCGCCACCGAAACCGCACCAGATGCGGCCCTGCGTGTCGAGGGCAATGCCATCGAAGGCGCCGGGGCCTTCGGCGTCGATGAGCAGCCGCTTGTCGCTCAGGCTCGCGCCGTCGACGGCGTAGCTCCAGATCAGCCGGTTCGGCTGGGCGCGGCTCTCGACGACGAGCAGCCGCATGCCGTCCGGCGTGAAGGCCAGGCCGTTGGGGCCGGCAAGGTCGTCCAGCACGCGCTGCAGCTCGCCGCTGGACGGATCGATGCGGTAGACGCCGTGCGGCAGCTCGGGCCTGGCGCGCAGACCTTCCCAGTCGCTGGCGATGCCGAAGTCGGGGTCGGTGAACCAGACCGCGCCGTCCAGCGCGACGGTGATGTCGTTGGGCGAATTCAGCGGCTTGCCGTCATGCCGATCCGCCAGCACGGTGATGCGGCCGTCATGCTCGGTGCGCGTGATGCGCCGGCCGAGGTGCTCGCAACTGACGAGGCGGCCCTGCCGGTCACGCGCATGGCCGTTGGCATTGCCGCTCGGCTGGCGAAACACGCTGACGGCGCCGTTGGCGTCGTCCCAGCGCAGGATGCGGTCATTGGGGATGTCGGAGACGAGCAGGTAGCGGCCGTCGCCGAACCAGACGGGCCCCTCGGCCCATTGCAGTCCGGTGGCGAGTTGCTCGACGACCGCCGAGAACAGGCGCAACTCGCGACCGGCCGGCGAGAGGATCTCGAAGGCGGCATCGGGCAGTCGCGTGGCGGTCGCGAACGGGATGCTCGGGCCGCTCATTTGGCGCCCTGGCCGGCGAAGTCGAACGGCCCCAGCACGACGAAGCCGCCGCCCTGGTAGCGCGCTTCAGGCCGGGTCGGGTCGACGGCGCCCTGCTTCGCCTCGATGGCCGCGCGCCAGGGTTCGGAGCTGTCCTGCGGGCGGTAGCCGACGTGGTGGCCCTGGGAGTTGTCCCACCAGGTCGTGCGGTTGTCGCTGCAGCCGTAGACGATGCTGTGACCGACGACCGGCGCGCTCAGTGCGGCGACGAGCAGGCGCTCCATGTCGTCGTGGCTGATCCAGCTGGAGAGCTGGCGGCGGTCCACCGGCTCGGGCAGGCAGGAGCCGATGCGGATCGTGACCGTCTCCAGGCCGTGCCGGTCGAAGTAGAACTGCGCCAGGTTCTCGCCGAACGCCTTGGACAGGCCGTAATACGTGTCGGGCCGCGGCACGACATGGGCCTTGATCGTCTCGCCCTGGCCGTAGAAGCCGGTGACGTGGTTGGAGCTGGCGAAGACGATGCGCTTCGTGCCCCGGCGCCGGGCCGCTTCGTACAGGTTGTAGGCGCCGACGATGTTGGCCGGCAGCACGGTGCTGAAGGGCTTCTCGATGGACACGCCACCGAAGTGCAGCACGGCATCGACGCCGTCCAGCAGCTCGTACATCGCCGCTTCGTCTTCCAGCGGCGCGACGACGACCTCCTCGCCCTCGCCGGCCGGGTCCATCGCGGAGAGGTCGGAGACGCGCAGCGTCTCGCAGTAGCGCTTCATGCGCGGGCGCAGCATGCGGCCCAGGGTGCCGGCAGCGCCGGTCAACAGCAGGCGCTTGAAGCGCAGTCCAGTCAGTTCTTGCATCGAATGAGCAGCCCGGCGTCGGGCCTGAAAAATTGTCGTCTCGCGTCAGCCGCCGGCGCCCAGGCGCAGGGGTGGGCGCAGGCGGGGCGCGGCGTCGGACTGGCGTCGGACCAGTTCGAAATCCATGAGCTCATGCTCGCAGGGCAGAGGCTCGCCGGACCGGCGCGCGCGGATGTGGCGCACCAGCAGATCCACCGCGGCGCCGGCCATCTCCATGATGGGCTGGCGCACGGTGGTGAGTTCGGGCCAGATCGTCGTCGCCAGCGGCGCATCGTCAAATCCCACGACGGTGAGGTCGCTGGGCACGTCCAGGCCAAGGCGGTGGGCGATGGCGACCGTGGCCGCGGCCATGTCGTCGTTGCTGGCGAAGATCGCGGTGGGCCGGCGTTCCTGCGTCAGCAGGCCTTCGGCTGCATCCAGGCCCGAGCGGTAGGTGAACATGCCCTGGGCAACGACCTCCTCCTCCTCGATGTTCAGGCCCGCATCGCGCATCGCCGCATGGAAGCCGGCGAGGCGCCGCGAGCTGCTGCTCTGGTAGGGGTCGCCAATGATGAAGCCCAGGCGATGGTGGCCGAGCGTGAGCAGGTGGCGCGTCATCTCGTAGGCGGCCTGGTAGTCGTCGATGCCGACGGCGCAGACGGACTCGGCCGGCACGCCGCTGGAGACGACGACGGCCGGCGTGTCGGTCTCGGCCACCAGCTTGAGCAGGGGTTGCGAATCGCAGAAGGGCGGCGGCAGGATCAGGCCATCGATGCCGTTGGCGATCATTTCCGCCACCGGCTGCTCCTCGCCGTCGCGGGCCGCATCGCAGCGCTGCACCACCAGCTGCACATGGCGCAGGCTGGCCTTGTTCAACAGGCCGATGAGGAACTCGTTCAGATAACCCGCCGTCGGATCGATGTAGAGCATGCCGATACGGATGGGCTCCGAGCCCGCCAGCCGGCGCGCCGCCTGGTTGGGCACGTAGTTGAGCGACTCGATGGCGGCCTGGACCTTGTCCCGGGTGCCGGGCCGTACGTTGGGCTCACCGTTGACGACGCGCGATACCGTCATCGGCGACACGCCTGCAAGGCTGGCCACATCGGCGATGGTGGCGACCTTGGTGCTCCGCCCCTGGCGCGCGTTTGGCTTCAATCTGCACCTCGAATCATCATTGTTTTTGCCGGCCGGGCGAGCCGTGGCACGCCGAAGCGGCGATTCTCTACCATGGCTGCGGTTGCGCTGTCATCCGCGCCCCGGCGCGAAGCCGAAGCGCAGGCTCTTGTAGTACGGCAACCCGTGCTCCGGAGGCCGCACGCCCGCGGGCAGCGGCAGGCCGGAAACGGACTGGAAGTAGGCGATGCAAGCATCGCGCCACCAGCGCGCCTCCCGCGCCTGCACGGCCAGGAAGGCCGTCACCTCGGCATGGCGGCCGGGGTCGATGTCGGGCTTGAGGGCCGCCCAGCGCCGGCCCATGTCGTCCACCGTCGCCACGCCGCGGTCATAGCGGGCGATCAGCTCGGCCCACAGGCTGCGGCCGGACGGCATGGCGTAATCCCACGGCAGGTGGTGGAACCACAGGAGCAGCTCGGGCGGCGTCGTGCGCGGGTCGCTCCACAGCCGCGCCAGCGGCGGCGCGTACTGGGCGACGGCATTGCTGCCGGTGCGCGTGCGGTCGAAGCCGATGCCGTCACGACCGGCGCGGTGGAAGTAGGTTGGATTCCAGTCGGCGCGCTCCAGGTCGTTGACCCAGGGGCCCGGCCCGTAGTGGTGCCCGGTGTCCATCAGGTGGTGCAGGCCCAGCGGCGTCATGTAGTCGACGACGGCCTCGCGCGAGGCGAGCATGAGGTCGACGATGGCGTCGCGCGCGGCCGGCCGTGCCGTGAAGGTCTGACCCGCCCAGTCGCGGGCGACGTCGCCGGCCTTCAGGTCCGGGTCCCAGGCGAGGCGGCCGAAGGCGTACCAGTTGGCCTGGTCGAACTGCGAGCCGCTCCAGTTGCGGTCCGTGCCGATGTTCGCCACACCGGCGATGGCCGTGAGCGGGTGCCCTTCAAGGCGGCCGTCGACGACGCGGGCCACCGTGCCGCCATGCCCCGTGTCGGACTTCAACACCTCCTCGAACAGCGGGCCGAGGTAGACGAGATGGGTCGCAAAGCCGAGGTACTCCTTGGTGATCTGCAGTTCCAGCGCCAGCGGCGTCTTCGGCATCGCGCCGAACAGCGGATGGAAGGGCTCCCGGGGCTGGAAGTCGACCGGGCCGTTCTTCACCTGCACGATGACGTTGGCGGCGAACTTGCCGTCCAGCGGCTGGAACTCGGCATAGGCCTGGGCGGCGCGGTCACTCGCCTCGGGCGAGTAGACGAAGGCTCGCCACAGCACGACGCCGCCGTGCGGCGCCAGCGCCTCCGCCAGCATGTTGGCGCCGTCGGCATGGTTGCGGCCGTAGTCCTGCGGGCCGGGCTGGCCCTCCGAGTTGGCCTTGACGAGGAAACCGCCGAAGTCCGGGATCGCCTGGTAGATCTCGTCGGTCTTGGCCTTCCACCAGGCGCGCACCGCCGGGTCGAGCGGGTCAGCCGTCTTCAGGCCGCCGAGGTCGCGCGGCGCGGAGAAGCGCGCCGACAGGTAGACCTTGATGCCATAGGGCCGGAAGACGCCGGCGAGCGCGGCCGCCTTGGCGAGGTAGGTCGCGGTCAGCGACTCGGCCTTGGCATTGACGTTGTTCAGCACCGTGCCGTTGATGCCCAGCGAGGCATTCGCCCGGGCGTAGTCCTGGTAGCGCGGGTCGAGGATGTCGGGCAGCTTCCACCAGTCCCACAGCGACGCGCCGGCATAGCCGCGTTCGACGTGGCGGTCCAGGTTGTCCCAGTGGTTGAGCAGGCGCAGGGCGACCTTGGGTGTGGAGCGCTGGTCGAGGCGGGTGAGGTCCGCTCCGGTCTGCGCGGCCCGCAGCCAGGCAAAGCTGCCGTAGAGCAGGCCCACGTCGCTGTTCGCGGCGATGACGGTCACCTCCCGTCCATCGAGCCTCTGGCTGCGCAACAGCCAGCCTTCCCGGCCGAGCTCGGCCCCGGGCAGGTTCAGGCCCTTCGGCGCACGCTGGACGAGCGTCAGCAACAGGGTGCCCGGCACGACGGCCGAGGTCAGCCCAGGCGCCCGGCCGGTCATGCCCGCCACGCCACGCTGCAGCTCCGCCACCGCCGCCTGCAGCACGGGCGAATCGGGCGCCGCCAGCAGGATGGCCTGCGCGCGGGCCTGCAACGGCACCCGCAGCTCGGGGGGCGCTGGCCGGTAGCGCAGCCACAGGTCGTAGCCGTCCTCGGCCCGGGCCAATGCGGGGGCCAGCACCAGGAACACCAGCGCCCAGGCCAGCCCGCGAAATCTTGGTTTCATCCTGTCTCCGTCCCGTGCAGCGTGTTTGTTTGGCGAAATCCCGGCTTGCACGATCTCAAATGGTAGCGCTACATTTGCAACCTGCAAGCCGGGATTTCGCCAAACAAACACGCTGCA
>SEEY01001151.1 GCA_004211235.1 Rubrivivax sp. | reverse complement strand
GCCGCGCAGCGACCACGACGAATAGTTCTTGCTGCTCAGCGTCAGCGTGGCCGTTGGCGCTGCAGCGCGGGCGGTCTTGCGCGCCACGGTCTTCCGGGTCGCAGTGGCAACGGGCATGGGCGGCTCCTCGGTGTGGTGCACCCGTCTGACGCAAGCGCCATGCCACGTTGGCGTGCTCCTTGCGACGGCAGCATCACAAGGAGACGCCATGTACACCGCCTACCAAGCCCACGCCGATTTGCTGTGGCCGTTGCGCGCGGCCACGCGCCTGACGTTGCCGCTGCTGCAGGACCCGGCCTTCGCCGCGCGCGAATGGGTCCGGCAGGCGGCCGCAGCGGGCCAGGTGTTCGAGCTGGCGCAGGTCACCCACCAGCGCCCGGCCTGGCGCATCGACGCGGTGGCCAGCGCCGGCGAGCCCTGGCCGGTGGTGGAGGAAACGGCGCTCACGACGCCTTTCGCCACGCTGCGGCGCTTCGCCAAGAACGGCGCGCCCGAGCAGCCCAAGGTGCTCGTGGTCGCGCCGATGTCCGGCCATTTCGCGACTTTGCTGCGCGAGACGGTGCGCACGCTGCTGAAGGACCACGACGTCTACGTGACCGACTGGCACAACGTGCGCGACGTGCCGCTGGCCGCCGGCCGCTTCGGCCTGGACGAATACACCCAGCACCTGATCGACTTCCTCGCCGCCATCGGCCCGAACGCCAATGTCGTGGCCGTCTGCCAGCCCTGCGTGAGCTCACTCGCCGCCGTCGCGCTGATGGCCGAGGACGACCATCCCGCCACGCCGGCCAGCCTCACGCTGATGGCCGGCCCCATCGACTGCCGGGTCAGCCCTACCGCCGTCAACGCGCTGGCTATGAGCAAGCCCATCGGCTGGTTCCGCAAGAACCTCATCAGCCATGTGCCTTGGCAGCACCGCGGCGCCGGCCGGCGCGTCTACCCGGGCTTCGTGCAGCTGTCGGCCTTCATGAACATGAACCGCGACCGGCACGCCAATGCCTTCAAGGGCTACTACCGTGACCTCGTCGCCGGCGAGTTCGACAAGGCCGCCGTCACGCGCAGCTTCTACGAGGAGTACCTGGCCGTGGCCGACCTGTCGGGTGACTTCTACCT
>SEEY01000310.1 GCA_004211235.1 Rubrivivax sp. | reverse complement strand
CCATGAAGACACTCACCGACGCCGTGCAGCAGAACGCCCAGAACGCGCGCCAGCTGGTTGGCCTGGCGCGCGTTCTGGGCGTTCTGCTGCACGGCGTCGGTGAGTGTCTTCATGGCCGACAGCGTCTGCTCCAGCGATGCCGCCTGCGCCTCGGTGCGCACCGACAGGTCCAGGTTGCCGCTGGCGATCTCGCTGGACGCCGAGGCGATGGATTCCGTGCCTTCACGCACGCGGCCGACGATGCCCTTCAGGCTCTCGTTCATGTCCGACAGTGCCTGCAGCAGCTCGCCGGTTTCGTCCCGGCTGCGCACCTGGATCTCGCTGGTCAGGTTGCCCGAGGCCACCTTGCGCGCCATCGCCACCGCGCCCAGCAGCGGCCTGACGATGCCGCGCGTGATGAGCACGCCGGTCAGCACGCTCGCCAGCACGGCCGCCGCCGCCAGCCCCGCGAGCAGCAGTGCCGACTTGGCGGCCACCCGATTGGACTTCTGGCCGGCCGCCTCCATCGCGGTGTTGCGCGCGTCGACCAGCTTGCTGAGCGCGGCCATGTACTTGCCCTGCGTGGGGCGCACGGAGAACTGGTACTTCAGCGTGGCGCCCTCGGTGTCGCCGGCGGCCACCAGCTTCACGAAGGCGGCCTGCGCCGGCACGAACTTCGCGCGGGCCTCCTCGATGGCCTTGAGCTGCTCCTGGCTGGCCGCGTCGGTGAGCAGCGGCTTGAGCGTGGCCATGGTGCCGTCGTGGGCCTGCATCAGCGTGGCGACGCTGTCCAGCTCCTTCCTGATCTGCTCCTCGCCGGTCATGATGAGCGTCGTCATCATGCTGCGCGAGGCGTCGCCCACTTCCGCCTTGGCGCGGTTGGCGAGCGCCACGGCCCGGTAGTCGCCGCCGATCAGCTGCGTGATCTCGCCGTTGAGCGTCTGGATGGCGTAGTAGCCCAGGCCCGCCATCGCCACCAGGCAGACGATCACCACCGCAAAGCCGGACGTCAGGCGTTGCCCGATGCGCATGTTGGACACGAACTTCATGGAGGCAGCCTTGAAGGGGAGTGAATGCGATGCGCCGCATGCTGCGGCGTGGGCAAACCAACGGGAGAAGCGGACGGGGTCGACGCAAATTCGATCAGAAATGCGGTGTCCATCCCATTCTGAGCGCCGGCCCCGGCTGCTGTTGCCGTGATTTGTGGCGCAAAACGAGCACTGACCCGCGGACCGTGCCGCAGGCGATGGCGGGACCGCCCCGCGTTCCCCGCGTGCCCCGCGTGCGCCGCGTGCCCCGGCGAACCCGAGTGCCCGAGCCCGCGCCGCCCCGCAGTCCCGTGGCGCGCTCAGCCGGCGGTCAGTGGCAGCAGCACCTCGAAGCAGGCGCCTTCACCGGGCGCGCTGTGCACCGAGATGCGGCCGCCGTGGGCCTGGACGAACTGCTGGCTGATGTACAGGCCCAGTCCCATGCCGGGCGCCTTGGCCGACGTGGGCAGGCGCTCGAACTGCTGGAAGATCTTCTGCTGGGCCTCCTGCGGAATGCCCGGGCCCTCGTCCGTCACGGCCAGCCGGGCGAGGCCGGCGTCCGTCAGGCCCACGTCGACCGTCACCGGCTTGCCCTCGCCATAGCGCAGCGCGTTGCTGAGCAGGTTCACCAGCACCTGGGCGATGCGGCTGTCGTCCCATTCGCCCACCACGCCAGGCAGCGTCGACAGGCGCAGCGGCACCTGCTGATACTGCGCCTCGAAGTCGGCGACGACACGTCGCGCGAGCTCGCCGAGATCCGTGCGGCGCGGGCGGATGGACAGCATGCCGTGCTGCAGGCGGGAGATGTCGAGCATGTCCTCGATGAGCCGGGTCATGCTGCGCACCTGGCGGGCGTCCTTGTCGAGCATCGACTGCAGACGCTCCGGGCTGAACCAGGCGAGGTCGCCCTTGTCCAGCCGCTGCTGCCGCATGATGCCTTCCAGCGCCATGACACCCAGCGGCGTGCGCAGCTCGTGCGTCACCATGGACATGAACTCGTCGCGCATCTTCAATGCGCGCTGCAGGTCGGCCTGCGTTTGCTGAAGTGTCTCCAGCAGGTGCTGCTGCTCGGCGCGCGCGGTCTCGAGCTCGACGAGCTGGTGGCGCAGCTCGCGGCTCTTCGCGTAGAGCTCGGTGAAGACGCGCACCTTGCTCTTCACCGCATGGCCGTCCAGCGGCTTGTAGAGGAAGTCGACGGCGCCGTTCTCGTAGCCGCGGAAGGTGTAGGCCTGGCTGCGGTCGGCGGCGCTGACGAAGACGATGGGCAGGTGGCGCGTGCGCGAGCTGCCGCGGATGAGTTCCGCCAGCTCGAAGCCCGACATGCCGGGCATCTGCACGTCCAGCAGCGCCAGCGCGAACTCATGCTCCAGCAGCAGCGACAGCGCCTGCTCGCCCGACGTGGCGGCGTGCAGCTCCAGGTCGTCGTCACGCAGCAGGGCCTGCAGCGCCAGCAGGTTCTCGGGCAGGTCGTCGACGAGCAGGAGCTTGACGGCGGCGTTCATTGGGCGGCTTTCGCGGCGGCCAGTTGCAGCAGCATGCGGGGAATGTCTTTCAACGGCAGGATGTGATCCGGCTGGCTGCGGGCGATGGCGGCCTCCGGCATGGTGGCGACGTCGGCGTCCTGTGGCTGCTGGACGATGGTGACGCCGCCGGCGGCATGGATGGCGGCCATGCCTTCGGCACCGTCCATGTTCGCACCGGTCAGCAGCACACCGGCCAGCGTGGGGCCGTAGGCATCGGCGGCGGTGGCCATCAGCACGTCGATGGAGGGCCTCGCGAAACTCACGGGCGGCTCGCTGCTGAAGGCGAAATGGCGGTCTTCCTCGATGAGCAGGTGGTAGTCGGCACCGGCCACGTAGACGGTGCCCGGGCGCACGGGCTCCTTGTCCAGCGGCTCGCGCACCGGCAGGGCGATGTGGTGGGAGAGCACGCCGCCGAGCTGGCTTTCATGCCGCGCCAGCAGATGCAGCACCACGACGACCGGCAGCGGGAAGCCGGCGGGCAGTGGCTTGAGCAGCGCCAGCAGTGCCGCGACGCCACCCGCGGAGGCGCCGACGACGATGAGCTCGGTGGGCGGGCGCGCTGGCATCACTTCTTGCGGAACAGCCGCTCGCGCGCGGCGACCGGTTCGAAGGCCGCGCCATTGGGGCAGAAGTCCAGGCTCTCCTTGCTGCCCAGGCCCAGGAATCCGCGATGGCACAGCGACTGCGCGAACAGGCCGATGGCGCGGTCCTGCAGCTTGCGGTTGAAGTAGATCAGCACGTTGCGGCAGCAGATCAGGTGGGTCTCGGAGAAGACGTGGTCGGTCGCAAGACTGTGGTCGGCGAAGGTCACGCGCTTGACGAGCTCACGGTCGAAGCGGGCGGCGCCGTAGGCGGCCGTGTAGTAGTCGGAAAATCCCGCCTTGCCGCCTGCCGCCTGGTAGTTGCGGGTGTACTGGGGCAGATCCTGCAGCGGGAAGATGCCCTGCCGCGCCCGCTCCAGCATGGCCGGGTTGATGTCGGTGGCGTAGAGGATGCTGCGCTCCAGCAGACCTTCCTCGTGCAGCAGGATGGCCAGCGAGTACACCTCCTCGCCGCTGGCGCAGCCGGCCACCCAGATCTTGAGCGACGGGTAGGTCTGCAGCACCGGCATCACCTGCTCGCGCAGCGCGCCGAAGAAGGCCGGCTCGCGGAACATCTCCGTGAACGGCACGGTCAGGATCTCCAGCAGCTGCGCGAAGGCCTGCGCGTCGCGCAGCACCAGGCCCTGCAGCGCCGAGACCGAATCGCACTTCAACTGCTCCACCGCGTGCAGCACGCGCCGCTTCTGCGACGCGCCGGAGTACTCGCGGAAGTCGTGGTTGTAGCGCGCGTAGATGGCCTCCATCAGCAGGCGCACTTCGAGATCGACGAGTGCCTGCGGCATCAGCCCCCCGCCCAGTCTCGCGCCGCTGAACGCGGGCGCGCCTGGTCGGCCTTGCAGACCGCGCAGCCGACGGAGCGGCTGCTCTTCGGCAGGCACGACAAGTCCACAGGACTTGCCGTGTCCGGCCTCAGCCCCCGAGGGGGCCGCGATGCTTGCCGGGTTGACCGGCAAGCACATCGCGCGCCGGCCGGCTTGGGAGCGGCCCGGGGCTCGGTCTGCGATTCCAAATGCATCATGCCGTTCCAGGTAGCCACACGCGCAACAGCGACACCAGCCGATCCATCTCGATGGGCTTGGCCAGATAGTCGTTGCAGCCGGCCTTGCGGCATTGCTCCTGGTCGTCGCGCATGGCCTTGGCGGTGATGGCGATGACCGGCAGCTTCTGCCAGCGCGCATCGGCGCGGATGCGGCGCGTCGCCTCCAGGCCGTCCATGACCGGCATCATGATGTCCATCAGCACGATGTCCACGTCGCCCAGCGCTTCGAGCTTTTCCAGCGCTTCGACGCCGTTGCGCGCCGGCTCGACGGTGAGGCCGCGTTGCTCCAGCACGCTGGTGAGCGCGAAGATGTTGCGCATGTCGTCGTCCACCAGCAGCACCTTGCGGCCCTCGAAGACCTGCTCGCGGTTGCGCGCCGTGCGCAGCATGTCGCGCCGCTCGCCGCTCATGCGCGACTCGACGCGGTGCAGGAACAGCGTCACCTCGTCCAGCAGCCGCTCGGGCGAGCGGGCGCCCTTGATGATGATGGAGCGCGAGTAGCGGTTCAGCAGCGCCTCTTCGTCGCGGCTGAGGCTGCGGCCGGTGTAGACGATGACCGGCGGTGTCGCCGCTTCCGGACCTCGGGCGGCCATGCGGGCCAGCAGCTCGGTGCCGTCCATGTCGGGCAGCTTGAGGTCGATCACCATGCAATCGAAATGCTGCTCGTCCAGCAGCTTCAGCGCCTGCTCGCCACGCTCCACCGCCACCACCTCGATGTCGTCGTCGCCGATCAGGTGGGCGATGCTCTCGCGCTGGCGCTGGTCGTCCTCCACCAGCAGCAGGCGGCGCACCTGGTCGGCGCCATGCTGCTCGAGCTTGTGGAAGATCTCGATGAGGTCCTCGCGCGTCGTCGGCTTGATGGCCGTGCCGACCGCGCCCAGAGGCAGCGCCACGTCGCGGAAATCCTCGCCGGCGACGATGTGCACGGGGATGTGGCGGGTGCGCGGGTCTTCCTTGAGCCGTTGCAGTACCGCCAGGCCCGAGCCGTCGGGCAGGTGCACGTCGAGCAGGATGGCCTGGGGCAGGTGGGCATGCGCCAGCTGCAGCGCTTCCCGCGCCTGCGTGGCGACGAGGCAGCGGTACTGCATCTCGTGCGCCAGGTCGTAGAGGACGCCCGCGAAGCGCAGATCGTCCTCGACGATCAGGGCAAGGCGGCGGGCGGGTGCGTCGCCGGTCAGCTCGGCGCGGTCGTCCGCAAAGGCGGGCAGCGTCTCGGCCTGGCCCGGCGTCGGTGCCGGGGCGGGCGGCATGACGA
>SEEY01001150.1 GCA_004211235.1 Rubrivivax sp. | reverse complement strand
CGCACGGTGGCGATACGGCCCACCGTCGCATCGGTGGTGTAAGCCGGCGCGGCCTGCACCACGCCGCTGTTGCCGCCGCCATAGGCATCGGCCAGGTGGCAACGGGCGACCGCGTGGTGGTCTACAACCTGGGTGTGGCCCCGGCCGATGCCTATGGCGGCGGCAACAGCGGCGTGGTGCAGGCCGCGCCGGCTTACACCACCGATGCGACGGTGGGCCGTATCGCCACCGTGCGCCTGAACGCCAACCCGTTCGCGGCCGCCACGCCGGCGCTGCCGTCGCCGACGCGCAGCTTCCAAGTGGTGAGCGGCCCGGTCAGCTTTTATTGCCAGAACGCCGGCGACGGCACCCAGACCCTGATGCGGGCCTGGGGCTACGCCATCAATGCGGCGCAGTCGGCGGCCCCGAGCGGCGGCCAGCGCGCCATCGTCGCTGCGCGCCTGAGCAATTGCAACGGCCTGTTCAACTACGACACGGCGGCGACCCAGCGTACCGGCCTGGTGCTGGTGTCGCTCGAGCTGCGCGGCCGCTACCCCGATTCGCCGGCCATCCGCCTGGTCCACCAGATCCACGTCGACAATACCCCATGATGCGCGTACCTCTTTACCCGGCGCGCAGCGCCGGCGTCGGCCTCGTCACCGCGATCTTCCTGCTGGTCGTGCTGAGCGGCCTCGGCGTGGCGATGGTCTCGCTGTACACCAGCCAGCAAGCCAGTGCCGACCTCGACCTCGAGGGCGCGCGCGCCTACCAGGCAGCCCGCGCCGGCATCGAGTACGGCCTGTTCCGGCGCCTGCGCGGCGGCTGCACCGCGGCCGGCTGCTGTCCCGGCGCGTCCAGCCAGGTCACGCTCGCGATGCCGGCCGACAGCGAACTGCGCAGCTTTACGGTGGTGGTCGGCTGCAACCAGGCGGGCGGGCCCAACACGCCGGCCAACATCACCTCGGTGGCCTGCAACATGGCCGACGCCAACAACCTGTGCGAGGGTGTGCCCAACAACAGCCCACAGTACGTGCGGCGCCGCATGGAGGTGTCGGCGTGACGGCCGGCCACCCGCTCCAATGGCCGGCGCTGGTCCTGGGCCTGCTGCTCGGACTGGTGCTGTTGCTGGCCGGTCC
>SEEY01001149.1 GCA_004211235.1 Rubrivivax sp. | reverse complement strand
TTGCTCGGCCTGCGCGGCCAGCGTGCGCGCCAGTTCGCCGGCCAGGTAGCCGCGCCGGCCGCGCTCGAACAACCTGCGCCCGAGGCCGCGCTCCAGCCGCTGCAGCATCCGGAATACCGTGGACGCATTGACGCCCAGGCGCTCGCCGGCGGCGGCCAGCGTGCCGGCGCGATGCAGGGCCAGCACCAGGGCGAGGTCGGCAGGGGTGAGGCTGTATTGCATGGCTGCAATGTCGGTTGACGGGATTGCGCATTTTCAGGTGCGGGATGCCTGCCTAGAGTGGCGCGGTGTTCAACCCCTTTGGAGATCCAGACATGAGCGCTGCCACCTACCCGCACACCACGCACACCGCTACGCTCACGCCGACGCGGCCCGGCACCGCGCACCCGGCGCTCGGCCTGCTGCTGCTGCGCAGCGCGATCGGCGCGATGTACCTCGCGCATGCGGGGCTCAAGCTCTTCGTCTTCACGCTGCCCGGCACGGCGCAGTTCTTTGCCGGCATCGGCCTGCCCGGGCCGCTCGCCTACGCCGTGTTCGCGGCGGAAGCGCTCGGCGGTCTGTTGCTGCTGGCGGGGGTCTACTCCCGCCAGGTGGCGCTGACCCTGCTGCCCGTGCTGCTGGGCGCGGCCTGGGTGCATGCGGGTAACGGCTGGGTGTTCACGGCAGCCGGCGGCGGCTGGGAGTACCCGGCCTTCCTGGCGTTGGCGTCGCTCGTGCTGTGGCTCTCGGGCGATGGCGCCCTGGCGCTGCGGCGCAGCGACCGCCTGACGTGGAGCCCGCGGTGAGCGCGCGGCTCACGCTGGTCAGCCACGTGCTGTGTCCGTATGTGCAACGGGCGGCCACCGGGCTGGCGGAATAGGGCGTGCCTTATCAGCGTGTGGACGTGGATCTCGCCGACAAGCCAGCGGGGTTCCTGGGCCTGGGTATGCGCCGGCGCTGCGCTCGTTCCTGCTCGCGCGGGGCAGCGCGCCGTCACGCGAACTGGCGCGTTAGGCGCGCGCAGCGGCTGTGCCTGATCAGGCCGCCACGCGCACGGCGCTGCGCGCCTGCTCGATCGCCGCCAGCAGCGCTTCCTCGGAGAACGGCTTGCCGAGCAGCTGCGTCACGCCCGCCGCGGC
>SEEY01000309.1 GCA_004211235.1 Rubrivivax sp. | reverse complement strand
CACGACGGCCTGGACGTTGGTGAAGAACGATGCCTACAACATCCAGAACACCGGCAGCATCGACCTGACCACCCAGTTTCCGGACACCGAGTGGTGCACCGACGGCACCTTCACCGACTGCCTGCGCAACGACAACTATGTGCTCCCGGGCACCGTCGGCGGCAAGGCCTACACGACCTATCACGCCACCGTCGCCACCGGCTCCGGCTTCGTTGCCACGGGCGCACCGGACAACGCGACGACGGCTGCGCGCACCTTCGGGCCGCACTTCTACACCATCGTCGCGGCCGAGTACTGCAACAACGTCAACCTGCGCGATTGCCAGGCGAGCGCCACCGGCGCCTACACGATTCCGGCGCCACTGCGCTGGTGCAAGACCGACGCCGACGCGCGCGCCTCGGCGCCAGCCATTGCCGCCTGCCAGGCCACGCGCAATGGCACGTTCTCCTTCGCCCGCTTTCCGACCAAGTTCTTCACGACCGCTGGCACAGCCGGCTCGGCGGAGGTGCCCGCGCGTCTGACGTTCAACATCACCGGCACGCCGAGTTGCGGCATCTCGGTCACGGCGGTCACGGTGGGCGGTACCAATCTGCTCGCTGGCAGTACCAGCGACATCACCAACGGCGCAAGCAACAACCGCAACTCCATCGGCAACGCGATTCGCGACCAGATCAACGCCAAGAAGCTCATCACCGGCTACTCGGCCGTGACGAGCAACGGAGGCCGGACCGTGACGATCACGGCGCCAAGCGGCCTAAACACGACGGCGTCGATTTCCTTCACGCGCACCCCAACCAATTGCACGTTCCCCCTGGACAACAACACGCCTGCCTTCAGCGGTTACGTCGCTGCCGTTGCGGCGGTGCCTGTTTCGGGCAGCTACACGGGCCGCTTCCAGCGCGTCGACATCCTGACCAGCGCAGCGCCCTTCTCGCGGCCCATCGCCCGCATGGACTGTGCAGACATCTCCAGCAGGAAGGCAGCTGGCAGCTGCACCTACGACGAGGAGATGACGAACTTCGCGAACTGGTGGACCTACTACCACACGCGCATGCAGTCGATGAAATCGTCCGCCTCGCTGGCCTTCGGCGGCATCGGCAACAACCGCCGCGTGGGTTATCTCAGCATCAACAACAACACCAGCAAGGACTTCCTGAACCTGAACACGTTCGAGGATGTGACCGCCACCGGCTACACGCAGAAGACCAGCTGGTTCGCCAAGCTCGTGGCCGCCAAGCCGAACAACTCGACGCCGTTACGCACCGCGCTGTCGACCGCCGGCAAGCTGTACGCCGGCAAGCTGAACAACGCGTCGCTGAACGGCTCGACCGTCAAGGACCCGATGCAGTACTCCTGCCAGCGGAACTTCACGATCCTGTCCACCGACGGCTTCTGGAACGAGACCGCCACGCCGACCAAACTGGACGGTGCCGAGATAGGCGACCAGGATGGCGACCTCGAGCGCCCCGCTTACGACGGCAACGCGTTGGCCAACACGCTAGCCGACGTGGCCGCCTACTACGCCAACACCGACCTGCGCACCGGCGATACCGGCAGCGGCGCCTGCCTGAGCGGCAGCGGCACGGGCGCCGACGTCTGCGGCAACAGCGCCAACAAGCGGCTCAAGCCGGACGAAGTGCAGAACATGAAGACCTTCACCCTGGGCCTGGGCGCCTCGGGCTATATGCAGTTCTCGCCCAGCTACCTGACCGACACCACTGGCGACTTCTATTCGATCAAGGTCGGTGTGACACCCAACTCGGCGGCCGGCATCTGCTCCTGGCAGACGACCGGCAGTTGCAACTGGCCCACTGCAGCGACGATCACGCTGATGAGCAACACGCTCATCACCATCGACGACCTCTGGCACGCGGCGGTCAACGGCGGCGGCACCTATTTCAGCGCCTCCAACCCGACCTCGCTCTACACCGGCCTGGCCACCGCCATCAAGGCCCTGGACGGCCAGACGGGCGCGGCCGCGGCGGCCTCCGTCAGCAACCCCAACGTCGCCACCGGCGACAACAAGCTGTTCCTGTCCAACTTCGTCTCGGCCCAGTGGTCGGGCGAGGTGCGCAGCCTGAACATCGACATCGAGACGGGCAACGTCGATACGGATGCGCCCAACTGGACGGCCAGCACGCTGCTCGATGCCAATACGTCGCGCACCATCTACATGTTCGCGGCGACCGAAACCACCAAGCTCAAGCCCTTCGCGTGGGGCTCCATGAGCGCCACCGAGAAGGCCAACTTCAACCTCGCCAACGTGACGACGAGCGGTCGCGCGCTGACGCAGTTCTGCTCCTTCGGCCCCTACTGCCTGAGCAGCACCGACCAGGCCACCGCGGCCGGCGAGCCGCTCGTGAACTACCTGCGTGGCGACCGCAGCAAGGAAGGCGAACTGGGCGAGCCGGACAAGTACTTCCGCCAGCGCAAGCACGTGCTCGGCGACATCATCAGCTCCGAGGCCGCCTATGTCTCACGGCCATTGGTGAAGTACGTGGACGCGGACTACAGCACGTTCAAGAACACCACCGCGAACCGCACCGGCATGGTCTATGTCGGCTCCAACGACGGCATGGTGCATGCCTTCCGCGCCGACACCGGTGCGGAGGTCTGGGCCTTCGTGCCGACGGCCGTGCTGCCCAACCTGTACAAGCTGGCCGACAAGCAATACGCCACCCAGCACCAGTACATGGTGGATGGCTCGCCCATCTCGCGGGATGTCTTCATCAACGGCCAGTGGCGCACCATCCTCGTCGGCGGCCTGGCTGGCGGCGGACGCAGCTACTACGCGCTGGACGTGACCGACCCGGCCGCACCGAAGGGGCTCTGGGAATTCACCGACACCAATCTCGGCCTCACCTTCGGCAAGCCGGAGATCGGCAAGCTCAAGGACGGCACCTGGGTCGTCATGTTCGGCTCGGGCTACAACAACGTCTCGCCTGGCGACGGCGTCGGCCGCCTCTACGTCGTCAACGCGGCCACGGGCGCCCTGATCCGCGCCATCTCCACCAACACCGGCTCGACGTCGACCCCCTCGGGCCTGGCCCACATCACCGCCTGGGTGAACGACAGCCAGACCGACAACACCAAGGAGCGCGTCTACGCCGGTGACAACCTCGGCAACCTCTGGCGCTTCGACATCAACAACGTGCTCGGCGCGACGGGCTACGACGCCCAACGCATCGCCCAGCTGAGGTCCAAGACGGGCACCGCCCAGCCGATCACCTCGCGGCCGGAACTGGGCCTGGTGGGCGACATCGCGATGGTCTACGTCGGCACCGGCCGCTATCTGGGGCAGACCGACCTGACCGATGCCAGCGCTCAAAGCATCTATGGCATCAAGGACCGGCTGGACACCACCGACATCGGCGACCCGCGCAGCGGCGGCAACAACTTCGTCGAGCAGACGCTGGTGGCCGGCAAATGCCCGACGGGCACGAGCACCTGCAAGGCCGGCCAGGATGTGCGCACCAACGAATCGCCCAAGGCCGTCAACCTGTCCAGCAACGGCGGCTGGTTCGTCGACCTTCCCCAGAGCCGCGAGCGCGTCAACACCGACCCGCAGCTCGTGCTGGGTACGCTGATCATCACGTCCAACGTCGTCGAGGCGGGCAACGTCTGCAGCGCGGACGGCAGCAGCTGGGCCAACTACTTCGACTACCGCACCGGCGCCGCCGTGGACAGCAAGGGCGTGACCAGCGTCTCGCTGGGCAACGGCACCGCCACCCGGCTGACCGTGAGCCGCCTGATCAACGGCGGCCTGATCAACAAGGGCCCGCTGTCCAACGGCTCCCTGACCGGCGGCGATGTGCCGCAGAGCCAGGATCCGTCCAAGACGCGCCGCGTGTCCTACCGGGACTTGCTGCAGCAGTGAACGCATGAAGACGCCGCAGGCGATGGCGGCCTGCGTAGCGCTCGCGATGGGCGCGCACGCCGTCCTGCTGATGCAACACCCGCCAGGGCTTGGGCATGTAGCGGTGCCGGCCGGCAGCGCCGTGTCGGTCCGCTTGCAGGCGGCTGACGTGCCCGCGATGCAGGCGGCGCCAGAGGCGCAGCAGGCGACGGCGACGACATCAGGCGACGTGCCCCATGCAGATGAAGCGGCGCTAGCTCAGACCAAGACGGCCGAGGAGGCAGCGCCTGCCTTCGAGGGCGGCACCCCGGGCATCGGTCTTCCCGATGCGCCGCTGCCCGATGGCGGCGCCGATGTGCGTGCCTATCTCGTGCTCGACGAACACGGTGTGGCGCAGTCCGTCGTGACGGCAGCGGCAGCAACCCTGCCGCCGGGTTTCCAGAAGGTGACGGAAGCGGGCCTGAGGCAGGCACGCATGCAGGTCAGCGGCGCGACGGCCTACTGCCTGCTCGTGCGCTTCGAGGCCGACGCTGCCGAGGCGAGACTGAGCTGGCTGCCCGGCGCCGCGAGCGATGCCGCACGTTGCCTCGCGGGCGCCCTGCCGGCGCCGCGCGAGATCCCGGGCATGACGCCGCCCTGAAGAGGCTTAACGCGGCAGGCTGCTCGTGCCCATCAGGTACTCATCCACCGCCCGGGCAGCCTGACGGCCTTCGCGGATGGCCCAGACGACCAGGCTCTGACCGCGGCGGATGTCGCCAGCAGCGAAGACCTTGTCGACGTTGGTTTTGTAGGCGTTGGCACCTTCGGTCGGCGCCTTGCCGTTGCCGCGGGCGTCCTTGTCGACGCCGAAGGCTTCCAGGACCGTCGCGACCGGGGAGACGAAGCCCATGGCCAGCAGGGCCAGGTCGGCCTTGAGGATCTGCTCGCTGCCTTCGACCTCGACCATCTTGCCGCCCTGCCACTGCAGGCGCACGGTCTTGACGCCGGTGAGCTTGCCCTTCTCGCCGATGAATTCCTTGGTGGCGATGGCGAACTCGCGCTCGCAGCCTTCCTCGTGGCTGGACGAGGTGCGCAGCTTGATCGGCCAGTAGGGCCAGGTCATCGGCCGGTCTTCGACTTCGGGTGGCTGCGGCAGCAGCTCGAACTGGGTGACGCTCTTGGCGCCGTGGCGGTTGCTCGTTCCGACGCAGTCTGAGCCGGTGTCGCCGCCACCGATGACGATGACGTGCTTGCCGTCGGCGCGCAGCTGGTTCTTCAGCTTGTCGCCGGCATTGATCTTGTTCTGCTGCGGCAGGAACTCCATCGCGAAGTGCACCCCGGCCAGGTCCCGGCCGGGCACGGGCAGGTCACGCGACTGCTCGGCGCCGCCGGTCAGCACGACGGCGTCGAACTGCGCCTTCAGGTCGTCGGCGGAGATGGTTTCCTTGGCCCAGTTGGTGACCTTGGAGCCCTCCGGCAGCGCGCCGATCATCACGCCGGTGCGGAACTCGACGCCCTCGGCCTTCATCTGCTCGACGCGACGGTCGATGTGGGTCTTCTCCATCTTGAAGTCGGGGATGCCGTAGCGCAGCAGGCCGCCGATGCGGTCGTTCT
>SEEY01000308.1 GCA_004211235.1 Rubrivivax sp. | reverse complement strand
GTGCTGCTGGAGCTGGACGTGAAGGGCGCCCGGCGCAAGGTGCTGGTCCATGCCGACCGCAACGGCTATGTCTACGTCATCGACCGCGCCAGCGGCGAGGTGCTGTCGGCGACGCCCTTCGTCAAGGTGACGACGAGCACCGGCATCGACCTGCGCACCGGCCGGCCGATGCTCAACCCCAAGACCATTCCGCGCACCGGCGAGGTGACGCGCGGCGTCTGCCCGGCCTCGCCCGGCGGCAAGGACTGGCAGCCCTCGGCCTGGTCGCCGCGCACGCAGCTGCTCTACCTGCCGCACCAGAACCTCTGCCAGGACATGATGGCCACGCAGGCCAGCTACATCTCCGGCACGCCCTACCTCGGCTCCGAGGTGACGATGTACCCCGGCCCTGGCGGCCACCGCGGCGTGTTCGGCGCCTGGGACCCGGTGAAGGCGCGCATGGTGTGGTCCATCAAGGAGCGCTTCCCGGTCTGGAGCGGCGCGCTGGCCACGGCTGGCGACGTGGTCTTCTACGGCACGATGGAAGGCTGGTTCAAGGCCGTGGATGCGCGCAGCGGCAAGCTGCTGTGGCAGTACAAGACCGGCTCCGGAATCATCGGCCAGCCCATCAGCTACCGCGGGCCGGACGGCAAGCAGTACATCGCCGTCATGAGCGGCGTGGGCGGCTGGGCCGGCGCGGTCGTCTCCAAGGACCTGGACGTGCGCGACCCGACCGCGGCCAAGGGCTTCGCCGGCGCCATGCGCGACCTGCCGCAATTCACCACCAAGGGAGGCGCACTCGATGTGTTCGCCCTTCCGTGAGCCCCTCGTCCACGGCGTACCGTGGCCGGCCTTGCAGGCCGCGCTTCGGCTTGAGCCTCAGCCCTTCGGCAGGCGCAGGCCGCCCGCTGGGCGCCCTGTGTCCGGCCTCAGCCCCCGAGGGAACGGCGATGCTTGGCGGATCGACCGCCAAGCACATCGCCGGAAGCGGGCCGGCTTGGGAGCGGCCCGGCGCTCGGCCCGCGTTGGAGGCACTATGGCCGCCACCTTTGCCTCGTCGCTCGCGCTCGCATGTGGCGCGGCAACCGCCGCCGAGCCCCTGCGCGTCTGCGCCGACCCTGACAACCCGCCGTTCTCGCAGCGCGACGGCAGCGGCTTCGAGAACCGCATCGCCCAGCTGCTGGCCGACGAGCTGCAGCGGCCGCTGGACACCACCTGGCTGCGCGACCGGCGCGGCTTCGTGCGCAAGACGCTGCTGGCCGGCCGCTGCGATGTCGTCATCGGCCTGCCGCCCGGCCTTCCGGCGGTCGCCACGACGCGGCCCTATTACCGCTCGGCCTTCTACTTCGTCACGCCGCGCGGCGAGCCGGCGCTGCGCCGCTTCGACGATAAACGGCTGCACGGCCGGCGCGTCGGCGTGCAGCTCATCGGCATCGACCCCGGCACCTCGCCCGCGGGCCTGGCGCTGGCGCGGCATGCGCCGTCGGCCCGCGTGGTGGGTTACACCGCCGCGAGCGACGACCGGCCGCCGGCGCAGCGCATGGTCCAGGCCATTGCCGAAGGCCGGCTCGACACCGCCGTGCTGTGGGGACCGCAGGCCGGCAGCTGGGTGCGCGACGCGGCGTTGCGCATCGAGCGCGCCGAGCCGCCGGCCGACATGGCGGCGCTGCCCTTCGAGTTCGACATCGCGCTGGCGGTGCGCCCGGCCGATGTCGAACTGCGCCAGGCGCTGGACCGCGCGCTGCTGCAACGCCGTGGCGACATCGACGCACTGCTGGCGCGTTATGCCGTGCCGCGCACCGACACCGCGGAGGCCGCGCCATGAGGTGGCCGGCTCTGCTGTGCCTGACCCTCGCGCTGGCCGCCTGCGAGCGCGAGAAGCGCGAGTTCGACCCGCCGCAGGGCGCGGCCTCGGCGCCCAAGGTGCGCGAGGTCTCCATCCAGCCCGGCCAGGCGGCACCCACCGCGCCGGCCAGTTCGCCCAGCCTGCCGAGCACGCCCTACACGGTCGAGGGCAATGCCTTCGCCGTGTCCCAGGGCAAGCGCCTCTACCGTTGGTACAACTGCGCCGGCTGCCACGCGCCCGGCGGCGGCGGCGACTGGGGGCCGGCGCTGTCCGACGATCAATGGATCTACGGCAGCGAGCCGGCCAACATCTTTGCCAGCATCGTCCAGGGCCGGCCCAACGGCATGCCGTCCTTCGGCAGCCACATCACCGAAGACCAGGTCTGGCAGCTCGTCGCTTACGTGCGCTCGCTGTCCGGCCAGCTGAAGAAGGACGTGGCGCCCAGCCGCGCCGATGCGCTGCAGGAGGCGCCACCCGAGAACGAGCGCGACCGCGAAAAGCCCAAGATCGTGAAGCCCACCGACGGAGCGCAGCACTGAAGCGCGGGCTCATCTTGCTGCTGCTCGGCATCGCCGCCTGCGCCCTGGCGGCCGAGCCGCCGCAGCAGGCGCTGGACGCCGCCGGCCCGCAGGCGGCGCACATCCAGCAGCTCTGGAACATCACCCTCACGATCTGCAGCATCGTCTTCGCCGCGGTGCTGGCCGCGCTGATCTGGGCGCTGCGCAGAGGCCCGCGCGCCGACGCGGCCACCCCGCCCGACCTTGCCTCGCGCGACCGCCCCGAGCGCGGTGCTCAGCGCAGCGTGGCGGCGGCGCTGACGGTGTCCGTGCTCGGCCTGCTCTTCCTCATCGCCGCCAGCTTCGTGACCGACCGGGCGCTGGCGCGCATGTCGGTCAAGGACGCGCTGCACATCGAGGTCACGGCCAACCAGTGGTGGTGGGACATCCGCTACGACGACGCCGAGGCCAGCCGCGTCTTCAACACGGCCAACGAGATGCACATCCCGGTCGGCCGGCCGGTGATCCTGACGCTGAAGTCCAACGACGTGATCCACAGCTTCTGGGTGCCCAACCTGGCCGGCAAGAAAGACCTGATCCCGGGCCGCACCGCGCAGATGCAGCTGCAGGCGGACCGCGCCGGCACCTACCGCGGCCAGTGCGCGGAGTTCTGCGGCTTCCAGCATGCCTTCATGGCCTTTCGCGTCATCGCCGAGGCGCCGGCCCAGTACGAGGCCTGGGCCGGGCAGCAGCGCGCCGTCGCTGCCGTTCCGGCGAACGACACGCAGTGGCGCGGCCGCCTGCTCGTGCTGGGCGGCACCTGCGTCATGTGCCATGCCATCGCCGGCACCGAGGCCAGCGCCCGCCGCGGGCCCGACCTCAGCCACGTCGGCAGCCGCGAGACGCTGGCCGCCGGCACCCTGCCCAACGACGAGGCGTCGCTCAAGCGCTGGATCCGCAACCCGCAGGCCTTCAAGCCAGGCGTCAACATGCCGGCGTCGAACCTGTCGGACGAAGAGCTGTCGGCAATTGCGGAGTATCTGAAGGGCTTGTCATGAGCGCGAGGTTCGAGGACCTTCAGCCGGCGCCAGCGCCGAAGCCGCCGGTCAACTCGGTACCGCCCACCGCCGACGATGCGCACCGCCTGGCCGACACCTGGCGCGACCCGCCCGGCTTCCTCGGCTGGTTCTGCATCATCAACCACAAGAACGTCTCCAGGCGCTTCCTGCTGACGACGCTCGGCTTCTTCGTCGCCGGTGGCCTGCTCGCGCTGCTGATGCGGCTGCAGCTGGCCAGACCCGACAGCCATCTCGTCGGGCCGGACCTCTACAACCAGCTGTTCTCCATGCACGGCACGACCATGATGTTCCTGTTCGCCGTGCCGGTGATGCAGGCCGTGGCCGTCTACCTCGTGCCGCTGATGGTGGGCGCACGCAGCGTCGCCTTCCCGCGCATGAACGCCTATGCCTACTGGGTGTTCCTGTTCGGCGGGCTGATGCTCTACGGCGCCTTCCTGCTCAACATCGGCCCGGACGCCGGCTGGTTCTCCTACGTGCCGCTGGCCGGGCCGGAATACTCGCCGGGCAAGCGCGTGGACTTCTGGGCCCAGCTCGTCACCTTCGCCGAACTCTCGGGCCTGCTGGAGGCCGTCGTCATCATCACGACGGTGTTCAAGCTGCGCGCGCCGGGCATGACGCTGAACCGCATCCCGCTGTTCGTGTGGGCCATGCTGGTCACGTCTTTCATGATCCTTTTCGCGATGCCGTCCGTCATGCTGGCCAGCACCGGCCTGATCATGGACCGCCTCGTCGGCACGCACTTCTACAACCCGGCGCAGAACGGCGACCCGCTGCTGTGGCAGCACCTGTTCTGGTTCTTCGGCCACCCGGAGGTCTACTTCATCTTCATCCCCGGGCTGGGCTTCCTGTCGGCCATGATCCCGACCTTTGCGCGGCGGCCGATCTTCGGCTACACGGCCATGGTGCTGGCGCTGATCGCCACCGGCTTCCTGTCGTTCGGGCTGTGGGTGCACCACATGTTCGCCACGAACCTGCCCGAGATGGGCAAGGGCCTCTTCACCGCGGCGAGCATGCTGATCGCCATTCCGTCGGCGGTGCAGATCTTCTGCTGGATCGCCACGCTGGCCACCGGCAAGCTCAACTTCAAGACGCCGCTGCTGTTCGCGCTGGCCTTCTTCGTCATCCTCGTCATCGGCGGGCTGAGCGGCATCATGCTGGCCTCGGTGCCCATCGACCTGCAGGTGCACGACACCTACTTCGTCGTCGCCCACCTGCACTACGTGCTGCTCGGCGGCGCCGTCTTCCCGCTGGCCGGCGCGGTGACCTACTGGTACCCCAAGTTCACCGGCCGCCTGATGAGCGAGCGCCTGGGGCGCTGGAGCTTGTGGCTGTTCTTCATCGGCTTCAACGTCGCCTTCTTCCCGATGCACCTGCTCGGCCTGGTGGGCATGACGCGGCGCGTCTACACCTACCCCGCCGACATGGGCTGGGGCGGGCTGAACCTGACCGCCACGGTCGGCGCGTTCATGATCGGCGTGGCCGTGCTGCTCTTCATCGTCAACCTCTGGCGCAGCCGCCGCCACGGCGAAGAGGCAGGTTGCGATCCCTGGGGCGGCGGCACGCTGGAATGGGCGACCGCCTCGCCACCGGCCGCCGCCAACTTCGAGGCCATCCCGGTGGTGCACGGCCGTGACCCGGTGTGGGAGGCCGACGAGCGCGCCCCCGGCGCACCGAGCGGCGTGGCCGGCCTGGCCACGACGATGCGCGAGCAACTGGTCACCAGCGTGCTCGACGCGCGGCCCGACCACCGCCAGCAGTTCCCCCAGCCCACGCCCTGGCCCTTCCTGGCCGCCGTGGCCACGGCCATCCTCTTCATCGGCTCGATCTTCACGCCCTGGGCGGTGGTCTGGGGCGCCGTGCCGGTGGCCATCGCGATGACCGCCTGGTTCTGGCCGCGCCGCCGCGAGACGGCCGCCGACCTCGCCGTGGAGAAGGCGCCATGACGGCCGCGTGGGAGCCCATCGACCCGCGCCACCGGGCGCCGCAGCGGGGCGAGGGCATCGACGCGTCCGAGCTGCCCAGCTACGCCTTCGGCCACCACAACCTGATG
>SEEY01001148.1 GCA_004211235.1 Rubrivivax sp. | reverse complement strand
CCGTACGAGGTGCGCCGGTTCCAGTCGCGCTTCGTTCCCTATGCCTTCGACCAGGCCTCCACCCCCGCGGGCGCCGTGCTGGCCGTGCCCACCGACATCGGCCCCGGCACGCTCCTCTATCGCCACGATCTGCTCGCCCGCGCCGGTCTCAAGGAAGCGGACCTGACCCGCACCTGGGAAGGCTACGTCGCCGCGGGCGTGACGATCAAGTCCGCCACCGGCGCCTACCTGCTGGCCCATGCGCGGGACATGAAGGACATCCTCATCCGCACCGGTCTGCAGCCCGGCGAAGGCCTCTACTACGACAAGGACGCGCGACCGCTCGTCACCTCGCCCCGCTTCGTGCGTGCGTTCGAGCTGGCGCTGGCGGTGCGTCGTCAGAAGCTGGATGCCAAGGCCACCGCGTGGTCCTCCGACTGGAGCGAAGGCTTCAAGCGCGGCGGCATCGCCACGCAGATGTCCGGCGCCTGGCTGGCG
The DNA here is from genome assembly GCA_004211235.1 of Rubrivivax sp. The sequence continues at coordinate 643 of SEEY01001148.1, read as the reverse complement.
GGCCACCTGAACACCTGGCTCGCGCCCGGCACCCGCGGCAAGTGGCGTGCGGCGCAGCTGCCCGAAGGCGCGTTCGCGGCGTACGGCGGCTCTTTCTTCGCGATCGCCCGCGCCTCCGACCCCGCACGCAAGGCCATGGCGTGGGAGCTGATCCAGTTCCTGACGATGAACCGCGCCCAGCAGCTGGCGGCCTTCAAGTCGCAGGACGCCTTCCCCGCGCTGCTCGACGCGCACCAGGATCCCTTCTTCGACCAACCGCTGCCCTTCCTGGGCGGCCAGACCGCGCGCCGCGACTGGCGCGAGGCCACGCTCCACACCCGCGCCGTGCCGGTGCACAAGCAGGACAACTTCGCCCGCGAGGTGATCGACACCGAGCTGGACAAGGTCCTGGACCGCGGCAAGGACATCCCCACCGCCCTGGCCGACGCCCAGCGTCTGCTGCAGCAACGCGCGCACCGCTGATCCCATGATGCTGCCTCGAATCCCCCCTTCGCTGCGACTCTCGCCCCGCTACGCGCCCTATGCGCTGCTGGCGCCCTTCCTGCTGCTGTTCCTGGTCTTCGGCCTGTTCCCGCTGCTGTTCTCGCTCTACCTGGCCTTCCACAGCTGGGAGCCGACCAGCGGGCTGGGCGCGATGCAGTAC
>SEEY01000307.1 GCA_004211235.1 Rubrivivax sp. | reverse complement strand
CCATCACCGGCCAGATGCGCCGCCTGGGCGACTCGGTGAGCTGGGGCCACGAGTACTTCACGATGGACGAGAAGCTCTCGGGCGTCGTCGTCGAGACCTTCGTGCGGCTGTACGAGGAAGGCCTGATCTACCGCGGCAAGCGCCTGGTGAGCTGGGACCCGGTGCTGCAGTCCGCCGTGTCTGACCTGGAGGTGTCGTCAGAAGAGGAAGACGGCTCGCTGTGGCATATCCGCTATCCGCTCGCCGATGGGTCCGGCTCGCTGGTCGTGGCGACGACGCGGCCCGAGACGATGCTGGGCGACGTGGCCGTCATGGTCCACCCCGAGGACGAACGCTACGCGGCGCTGATCGGCAAGCTCGTGAAGCTGCCGCTGACGGACCGCGAGATCCCCGTCATCGCCGATGACTACGTGGACCGCGAGTTCGGCACCGGCGTCGTCAAGGTCACGCCCGCACACGACACCAACGACTATGCCGTCGGCCAGCGCCACAAGCTGCCGATGATCGCGGTGCTGGACCTGCAAGCCCGCATCAACGACAACGCACTCGAGACCTACCGCGGCCTGGACCGCTTCGTCGCCCGCAAGCGCGTAGTCGCCGACCTGGAAGCGCTTGGCCTGCTGGTCGAAGTGAAGAAGCACAAGCTGCAGGTGCCGCGCTGCGAGCGCACCGGTCAGGTCATCGAGCCGATGTTGACGGATCAGTGGTTCGTCGCCGTCACCAAGCCCAGCGCCGACGGCAAGAGCATTGCCGAGAAGGCCATCGCCGCCGTCGAAACAGGCGCCGTCAAGTTCCATCCCGAGCAGTGGGTCAACACCTACAACCACTGGATGGGCAACCTGCAGGACTGGTGCATCTCGCGCCAGCTGTGGTGGGGCCATCAGATCCCGGCCTGGTACGGCACGGGCGGCGAGCTGTTCGTGGCGCGCAGCGAGGAGGAAGCGCAAGCCCGCGCCAAGGCGGCCGGCTACCTCGGCGAGCTGACCCGCGACCCCGACGTGCTGGACACCTGGTACTCGTCGGCACTGGTGCCGTTCTCGACGCTCGGCTGGCCGGAGAAGACGCTGGAGCAGGAGCTGTTCCTGCCCTCCTCCGTGCTGGTCACGGGTTACGACATCATCTTCTTCTGGGTCGCCCGGATGATCATGATGACGACGCACTTCACCGGCCAGGTGCCTTTCAAGGACGTCTACATCCACGGCCTGGTGCGCGATTCGCAGGGCCAGAAGATGAGCAAGAGCGAGGGCAATGTGCTGGACCCGGTGGACCTGATCCAGGGCGTCGACCTCGACACGCTGATCCAGAAGTCGACGCAGGGCCTGCGCAAGCCCGAGACGGCGCCCAAGGTGGCGGCGCGCGTGAAGAAGGAGTTCCCCGAAGGCATGCCGGCCTACGGCGCGGATGCGCTGCGCTTCACCATGGCCAGCTACGCGAGTCTGGGCCGCAACATCAACTTCGACACCAAGCGCTGCGAGGGCTACCGCAACTTCTGCAACAAGCTCTGGAACGCCACGCGCTTCGTGCTGATGAACACCGAAGGCCAGGACTGCGGCCTCGCGCACGAGCAGGGCAGCTGCCCGCCGGGCTACATGAAGTTCTCCCAGGCCGACCGCTGGATCAGCAGCGAGCTGCAGCGCGTGGAAGCCGCCGTCGCCCAGGGCTTTGCCGAGTACCGCCTCGACAACGTCGCCAACGCGGTCTACAGCTTTGTCTGGGACGAGTACTGCGACTGGTATCTCGAGATCGCCAAGGTGCAGATCCAGACCGGCGACGAAGCGCAACAGCGCGCCACGCGCCGCACGCTGATCCGCGTGCTGGAGACGACGCTGCGCCTGCTGCATCCGGTTGCGCCCTTCATCACCGAGGAGCTCTGGCAGACCGTGGCTCCCGTGGCTGGCCGCAAGGCGACCGACTACATCGGCCAGGCGCCCTACCCGGTCGCCCAGCCGGAGCGCATCGACCCGGCAGCTGACGCGTGGATCGCGCAGCTCAAGGACGTCGTCAGCGTCACGCGCAGCCTGCGCAGCGAGATGGCCCTGAGCCCGAGCGACCGCGTGCCGCTGCTGGCGGGCGGCGACCTGGGCTTCCTGAGAGAAGCGGCCGCCGTTCTGAAGGTGCTGGCCAAGCTGAGCGCAGTCGAGCTGATTGCGGACGAGGCGGAGTTCGCGAAGCAGAGCGCGACTTCGCCGGTGCTGGTGCACGGCGCCGCCAAGCTGGCGCTGAAGGTGGAGATCGACGTGGAAGCCGAGCGCGCACGGCTGACCAAGGAAGCGACGCGCCTGGAGGGCGAAATCGTCAAGGCCGAGGCCAAGCTGGGCAACGAGAGCTTCGTGGCCCGCGCGCCGGCCGCCGTCGTCGAGCAGGAGCGGGCCCGCGTGGCGGGCTTCAAGGAGACGGCACTGCGCCTGCGCGAGCAGCTCGCCCGCCTGCCGGCCTAGGAGCGTGGGCGGCAGAGGGCGTGGCCCGCGCCGCCCACGCTCCTAGTAGTAGATCGCCGCCTTGGCCGGCGGTTTCGCGCCGCCCGGCGGCGGCGCGAGCAGCTGGTCGATGCCGCGTGCCACGGCCCAGGCCGCACGCACGCGCGACTCCCGCGTCGTGCCCGCCAGCCGCGGCGTCACCTGCAGCTGGCCCATGCCATGCAGCGGTCGCCCCGCCTCCAGCCAGCCAGGCTCCAGGCTGTCGAACCAGGCCGCGCGCACCCGGCCGCTGCGCAGCGCCTGGGCCAGCGCCCCTTCGTGCACCACGCCGGACTGGCTCAGGCCCACCAGCACCTGGCCCGGCCTCGTGCCCTCCAGCTGCCGTTCGCCGACGATGCCGCGGTAGCGGTCGTAGTAGGGCAGCAGCAGCACCAGGCCATCGCTCTGTTCCATCAACAGGGTCAGGCTCACCGCCTCGATGCCCCAGCGCGCCCAGGTGGAATCGCTCGGGTGGAGAGCCGGGTCATAGCCGATGACGCGGGTGCCGAAGGCGTGCAGCAGCTGGGTGAGCACCTGCGCGGCCGGCGTCAGGCCGAGCAGGCCGACCGTCGAGCAGCCCAGCTCCCGGCCCACCTTCAGGCCATCGCTGCCTTCGACGGGGACGCGCCGCAGCAGGCTGAGCAGCGCACCGACCGCAAACTCCGCCTCGGCACTGGCCGTCGACGCCTGCGAACGCACGACTTCCACGCCGGCCTTGCGGCAGGCCTCGATGTCGATGTTCTCCGCGCCGCCACTGGCGCGGCCGATGGCACGCAGCACCGACGCGCCACGCAGCAACGCCACATCGATGCGCACTTCGGGCGGTGCCACCAGGGCACGGGCGTCCTGCAGCGCATCGAGCAGGCCGTCGGCATCGCCGACGAGTTCCGGCGCAAAGCGTGCATCGTGGCGCTCCGCGAGCCACTGCACGACCTCGGCTTCGAGCGGTTCCAGTATCAGGACGGTCATGTGTTCTTGTGGCCGAATCGAGGGTCAAACCCGTCACATCCCCCGTGACAGAATCGTCGGCTGCCCGTAGCCGAACAGTGTACCCATGGCCTCTTCGCCCCAATCTCCCATCAAGAAAGCCATCTTCCCGGTGGCCGGTCTCGGCACCCGCTTCCTGCCGGCCACCAAGGCCCAGCCCAAGGAGATGCTGCCGGTCGTCGACAAGCCGCTGATCCAGTACGCGGTCGAGGAAGCCTACGAAGCCGGTGTGCGCGAGATGATCTTCGTCACCGGCCGCCACAAGCGGCCCATCGAAGACCATTTCGACATGACCTTCGAGCTGGAGGTCGCTCTCGAGAACGCCGGCAAGCAGGAGCTCCTGGACGTGGTGCGCGGCGTCAAGCCGGCCGACATGGAGTGCATCTACGTGCGCCAGGCCCAGGCGCTCGGCCTGGGCCATGCCGTGCTCTGCGCCCAGCGCCTGGTGGGCAACGAGCCTTTCGCCGTGCTGCTTGCCGACGACCTGATGGTCGGCCCGACCCCGGGCCGCGGCATCCTGAAGCAGATGGTGGAGCAGTTCGCCGACTGGCGCGCTTCCATCCTGGCCGTGCAGGAAGTGCCGGCCGAGCACACCCGGCGCTACGGCATCGTCGACGGCACACAGGTCCACGACAAGCTGATGGACGTGACCCGCATCGTCGAGAAGCCCGCTCCTGAAGACGCCCCATCGCGCCTGGGCGTGGCCGGCCGCTACATCCTGACGCCGGGCGTGTTTCACGAGATCTCGAACCAGCCGCGCGGCGTAGGCGGCGAGATCCAGCTCACCGACGGCATCGCCGGCCTGCTGCGCCGGGAAAAGGTGTTTGCCTACCGCTACGAAGGCAAGCGCTACGACTGCGGCAGCAAGGAAGGCTTCCTGCAGGCCAACGTCGAACTGGCCCTGACCCATCCGCAACTGGGCCCAGGGTTCCGGGAATACCTGCAGAGTCTCGATCTCTGAGCGGGCCAGCGCCTACCCCTGCGGCCGCCATGGAACCGGCTTTGCCGGCCACCAGCGGCGTCCGCTTGAACGGCTGGAGAAGCCAGCAGGGGGTGGGCTTCTAACGACGACGCAGCACGTGGATGAACTCGCTGCCGGCCGTGTCCTGCTGCACGAGTTCATTGCCGGTCTGGCGCGCAAAGGCCTGGAAGTCGCGCATCGACCCCGGGTCGGTCGCGACCACGCGGAGCAGGTCGCCGCTGGCCATCTCGGCCAGCGCCTTCTTGGCCTTCAGGATGGGCAGCGGGCAGTTCAGGCCCCGGGTGTCGATCTCGCGTTGGACGTCCATGGAATCATTCTCGCTTCATGTCCAGCCACTGCGGCTCGATGCCGCGTGAGCGCAGCCATGTTGCCAGCGCCTGGCCCGTCCCCTGCGGCCAGCACATCACCTTCTCGGGCGCGATCAGCTTGTACTCCGCCAGTTCTGGCGACAGCTTGATCTCGCCGTGCGCCGCCGCGTGATAGGCAATGATGATCTGGTTCATGCGCTGGAAGTCCCACACGCCGAGCAGCGTCAACGACGCCACTGCCAGCGACGTCTCCTCCGCGATCTCGCGGCGGATGCCGTCCTCGGGCGACTCGCCGGCTTCCATGAAGCCGGTGATCAACCCGAAGAAGCGGCCCTGCCAGGCGGCATTGCGGGCCAGCAGCACCTGGCCGCCGCGGTCCGTGCACTCGATGACGGCGGCGAGCACCGGCGTCGGGTTGTTCCAGTGTGTGAAGCCGCAGGCGGCACAGCGCAGGCGCGCCTTGTCGCCGCCATCTTCGGCCTGCGTGATCAGCGCCAGCTCGCCCGCGCAGTCTGGACAGAATCGATAGGGCTTCATGCAGGGAAGACGCCCGTGGACAGGTAGCGATCACCGCGGTCGCAGACGATGAAGGCGATGGTCGCGTTCTCGACCTGCTTCGCGAGTTGCAAGGCCACCCAGCAGGCGCCCGCGGCCGAGATGCCGGCGAACAACCCTTCCTCGCGCGCCAGCCGCCGCGCCATGTCTTCCGCATCGTTCTGGCT
>SEEY01001147.1 GCA_004211235.1 Rubrivivax sp. | reverse complement strand
TTCCTGGACCGCTGCAGCCGCCTGCCATTCCCAGGCCCCCACGGCGGCCAGGCGGCTGCAGCGGTCCAGGAAACGCGCGTTCTGCGCCAGGGCCTGCTGCACGGCAGCCGCGGGCTCGGGTGGGCTCATCAAGGGCTCCGGCAAAAGGAAGCGCAACTGTCCCCTGCTTTGGCGACACCACGCGTCGGCGGCTTCGGCAGGGCCTTGTAGGACAACGCCGACAGTGCGGTTTGTTACGGCGGCCCCGACAACCCGGGCTACCGTGCGCGCGTTCAAGTCACGTCGGCGCAGCGCGCCGCCCGCTCAGGAGCCTTTATGAATTCGCGATCTTTCTTCACCCGCTGTATCGCACCTGCACTGCTCGGCCTGGCCGCGCTGGGTGGCGCGCCCGCCCGTGCTGGCGACGTGGCCGTGTCCATCGGCTTCAGCCAGCCCGGCGTCTACGGCCGCGTGGACATCGGCCGCTACCCGCAGCCGGTGCTCATCGCGCCGCAGCCGGTGGTGATCGGCCGCCCGGTCTACGCCGAGCCTGTCTACCTGTGGGCACCGCCCGCGCACCGCCGCGACTGGCGCAACCACTGCCAACGCTACCGCGCCTGCGGCGCGCCGGTGTACTTTGTCGACGACGGCTGGTACCGCCGCACGGTGGTCGTGCAGCCGGAGCCGGGCTGGCGGCGCGACGAGCACGCCCACCATGGTCCTCACCGGCATGGCAACGGCCATGGCCACGGGCACGGGCACGACAAGCGGCGCGGCCATGGCCATGACAAGGGTCATGGGCACGGCCACGACCGGGGCCGCGGCCACTGAAGCGCGGTCGCGCTGACTAGCGCTTCGGCAGCGGGAAGCTCGCCAGACTGGCAAAACCGCCAGCGGACAGCGCCTGCACGCCGAAGATGACGTTGTCCTTCGACACCGGCAGCGTCACCCGCGTCGCGCGTCCCACGTCGCTGGACTGCTGCCAGGTGGCGGCGTCGGTGTCGCGCCAGACGATGCGGTAGCCGGTCACCGCGGGGTCGTCGCTGGCCTGCCATTCGAGCGTCGTGTCATTGGTGAGGCCGCTGGCATCCAGCCGAGCGCCCTTGGGCGGCGCGGGCGCCCAGGCCAGCGACGACCCCGCG
>SEEY01000306.1 GCA_004211235.1 Rubrivivax sp. | reverse complement strand
CTCCGGGGTGGAGGCGCGGGCGGGCGGCGGCTGGCTGGCGCAGGAAATTGAAAGAGGAAAGGAAAAGAGAAAGGTGACGCGTCCTACTTCGTCAGGATCAACTTGCCCAGGGAAGTGACGCGCAGGCGGTAGACCTGCTGCTGGTGATGGATGAAGACCTCGCCCCGCGGACCGAGCAGCGTGGCGCTGTCGACGCGGCGCGCCTGCTCAGCGGCGGCGCTGGCAGTCGGCGCGGCTGCCAGCGATTTGGGCGGGTTGCGGTCAGCAAGCATGCAGCCACTGTAATGAGAATCATTCTCGATTGCAAGCCGCAGCCTGCGGACCTCAGCCGTGCGTCATCAACCTCGCTGGCGTTCGCTTTCGTACAGGCAGATGGCCGCCGCCGCCGCCACGTTCAGCGACTCCTCGCCGCCAGGCTGCGGGATGCCGACGGTCAGCGCGCACCGGGCCATCAGCGCGGGCGACACGCCCTGGCCTTCGTGGCCCATGACCCAGGCGCAGGGCGAGGGCAGCGCGACGCGATGCAGCACGTGTTCCGTGTGCGAGCTGGTCGCGACCAGCGGTACGGCCAGTTGAGCGAGGTCGTCCGCAGCCAGGCCTTCGACGAGACGCAGGCCGAAATGGGCGCCCTGCCCCGCCCGGAGCACCTTGGGTGACCACAGCGCGGCCGTGCCCTTGATCGCCAGCACCTGCCGCACGCCGAAGGCCGCGGCGCTGCGCAGGATGGCGCCGACGTTGCCCGCGTCCTGCAGGCGGTCCAGCACGACCGTGGCGGCATTCGCATCAATCGCGGGCGATGCCGGCAGCGTCAGCTCGGCGCCGATCTGCGCAGGCGATTCCAGGCCACTGAGGCCCTTGAACAGCGCCGTGGGCACGACGATCGCGCGTGGCGCCGACTCGGCCAGCGCGGCCAGCGGGTGGTCCTGCATCGCGCCTTCGGTCAGCACGACGAGTGCCGGCTGCCAGCCACGCTGCAGCGCCGCGCGCAGCAGGTGGTCGCCCTCGATCCAGACGCTGCCGGTCCTGCGGTAGCCATTGGCGTCCGCCGTCAGCTTGCGCAGGCGCAGCAAGGCCGGGTTGTCGCGCGAGGTGATGTGGTCGAGCTTCATGCCAGCGTGTTGACCGTGACGTCGATGCAGACTTCCCGTACAGGAGCAAAGCTGCGCCGGTGCCACGGGCAGGCGCCGTGCTGCTTCAAGGCGGCCAGATGCTCCGGCGTGCCATACCCCTTGTGCGTGGCAAAGCCGTACTGCGGATGGCTTTCGTGCATCTGCTCGCAGAACAGGTCTCGCGCCACCTTGGCGAGGATGCTGGCGGCCGAGATCGCCTGCACGGTAGCGTCGCCCTTGACGATGGCCTCGGCCGCCATCGGCAGCACCGGCAGGCGGTTGCCGTCGATGCGCACGAGCGCCGGCTTCAGGCGCAGCCCCGTCACCGCGCGCTGCATGGCGAGCATCGTCGCCTGCAGGATGTTGATGCGGTCGATCTCCTCGGTCGTCGCATGCGCGATGGCGCAGCAGAGCGCCTTGGCACGGATCTCGTCGTAGAGCCGGGCGCGCTTCCCCGCCGTCAGCACCTTGGAGTCGGCGAGACCCTTGATCGGCTGCAGGTCGTCGAGGATGACGGCCGCGGCGAACACCGGCCCGGCCAGCGGCCCGCGCCCGGCTTCATCCACGCCGGCGATCAGGCCGACCGTGGGCAGCCAGTCGAGCGACACCTGCTCAGGCTTCGAGGAGCGTCGCGATGGCATGGCTGGCCTGCGTGGCGGTGTCTTGCCGCAGCAGATCATGGAGTTGGACAAAGCGCTCATCGAGCGCGGCGCGGCGTGGCGCGTCGGCGAGCAGGGCTTCGGCCTTGCGGGCGAGGTTCTCCGGTGTGCAGGCGTCCTGGATCAGCTCGGGCACGAGGAACTCGCGTGCCAGGATGTTGGGGAGGCCGACCCAGGGCAACAACCCCCGGCCCTTCATGCGCCACCAGTTCAGCGCATTCATGCGGTAGGCGATCACCATGGGCCGCTTGAACAGCGCCGCTTCCAGCGTGGCCGTGCCGCTGGCCACGAGCGTCAGGTCGCAGGCCGCGAGCGCCGCATGCGACTGGCCGTCGAGCAACTGAATGTCGACGCCGCCGAGCATCGGCTCGACAAGGCTGCGCAGACCCGGCACGACCGGCATGACGAAGCGCCGACCGGGCTTGGCGAGCAGCCTTGCCGCACCGATCAGCGCTGGCGCGATGTAGTTGATCTCGCTCTTGCGGCTGCCGGGCAGCAGCGCGATGACGGTGTCGGCTTCGGGCAGCTTCAAGGCCTCGCGGGATGCCACGCGCGGCGGCTCCATCGGTATCGCGTCGGCCAGCGGATGGCCGACGTAGGTTGCACCGATGCCGGCCTTGTGCAGGATCTCCGGCTCGAACGGAAACAGACACAGCACATGGTCGGCCGCGGCCTTGATCTTCCCGACGCGCTCCGGCCGCCAGGCCCAGATGGAGGGGCAGACGAAGTGGACCGTCTTGATGCCCGCCTCGCGCAGCCGCGTCTCCAGGCCGAAGTTGAAGTCGGGCGCATCGACACCGATGAAGACGTCGGGCCGGTTCGAGATGAGCCGAGTGCCCAGCTGCTTGCGAATGGCCAGCAGCTCGCGGAGGTTCAGCAGCGCATCGACGTAGCCGAAGATGGACAGCTTGCTGTGCGGCCACCACGTCTGGAAACCCTCGGCGATCATCTTCGGCCCGCCGATGCCTTCGCTGCTCAGCCCGGGCCAGCGCGCACGCAGACCTTGCAGCAGCAGGCCGGCCAGCAGATCGCCGCTGGCCTCGCCAGCCACCATGCCGAGGCGGGGCGCGGATCCGGTCATCAGGTCAGCGGACGATGCCGCGCGTCGAGGCAGCCAGGAAATCGAGCATCAGGTCGATGTCGCCATCGGCCGCGCCGGCGTCGCTGCCACGCAGCGCAGCGATGCCGGCCTTGGCCTCGTCCAGCGTGTGGCCGCTGCGATAGAGCAGCTTGTAGATCTGGCGGATGACGCCGATGCGCTCGGCGCTGAACTCGCGGCGCTTGAGGCCGACAACGTTGACCGCCCGCGCGGCCAGCGGATTGCCGTCGACCGTCATGAACGGCGGCACGTCCTGGGCCACGTGCGCCTGGAAGCCGATCATCGCGTGGTCGCCGATACGCATGCGCTGCAGGATGCCCGTCAGCCCGCCGATGGTGACGTGGTTGCCGACGCGCACATGGCCTGCAAGCGTGGCGTTATTGGCCAGCACGCATTCGTCGCCGATGACGACGTCGTGGGCTAGATGGCAGTAGGCCATGATCCAGTTGTCGTTGCCCACCGTCGTCTCGCCACGGTCCTGGACCGTGCCGATGTTCAGCGTGCAGAACTCGCGGATCGTGTTGCGGTCGCCGATGACCAGCGTCGTCGGCTCGCCGGCGTACTTCTTGTCCTGGTTGGCCGCGCCGATGGAGCTGAACTGGAAGAAGGTGTTGTCGCGGCCGATGGTCGTGTGGCCTTCGATGACGACATGCGGGCCGACCTTGGTGCCCGCGGCGATCTTCACGTGCGGGCCGATCAGCGAGTAGGCGCCGACCTCGACCGACGAGTCCAGCTCGGCGGCAGCGGCGACGATGGCGGTCGGGTGGATGGCCATCGTGCGCGTCAGCCTTCGATGCGGCGCATGGTGCACATCAGTTCGGCCTCGGCCACAAGCTGAGTGCCCACAAGCGCCCGCGCGTTGAACTTGTAGATGCCGGCCTTGGCGCGGCCCAGTATCACTTCCAGCACGAGCTGATCGCCCGGCTCCACGGGCCGCTTGAAGCGGGCGCCATCGATGCCGGCGAAGTAGACGACCGACTTCTCGTCCAGCGTGATGCCCACGCTCTCGATGGCCAGCAGCGTGGCCGCCTGGGCCAACGCTTCGAGGATCAGCACGCCCGGCATGACGGGCCGGTGCGGGAAATGGCCGAGAAAGAAGGGCTCGTTGATGGAGACGTTCTTGATCGCGCGGATGCGCTCGCCCTTGATCAGCTCGACGACGCGGTCCACCAGCAGGATCGGGTAGCGGTGCGGCAGGCGCTTCAGGATCTCGTGGATGTCCATCGTCATCGGAGTCGTCGTCTCGGTCATTTCTTTTCCAGCGCGCGCACACGCTCTCTCAGGGTGTGGAGCTGGCGCAGCGTCGCCGCGTTCTTCTGCCAGCTCGAATTTTCTTCGAAGGGATAGGCGCCACTGTAGGCGCCGGGCTGCGTGATGTTCCGAGTCACCAGGGTGCAGGCGGTGATGTGCACGCCGTCGACGATGTTCAGGTGGCCGATGATGTTGGCGGCGCCGCCGATGGTGCAGTTCGCGCCGACCGTCGTCGAGCCGGCGATGGCCCCGCAACCGGCCATGGCGGTATTGCGCCCGATGCGGACGTTATGGGCAATCTGGATCAGGTTGTCGAGCTTCACGCCGTCTTCGATGACGGTATCCGCCAGCGCACCGCGGTCGATGCAGGTGTTGGCGCCGATCTCGACATCGTCGCCGATGCTGACTGCGCCCAACTGCTCGATCTTCACGTAGCCGTCGCGAGACGGCGCAAAGCCGAAGCCGTCGGCGCCGATGACGACGCCACTGTGGACCAGACCCCAGGCGCCGATGCGGCAGCCGTAGCCCAGCACGACGCGCGGCGCGAGCCGCGTGTGCTCGCCGACAACCGCACCGCGCTCGACGACGCAGTGCGCACCGATGCACGCATGGTCGCCAATGACGGCGCCCGCCTCGACGACGGCCAGCGGCCCGATCTCGACGCCCTGCCCCAGCGTCGCGTGCGGCGACACGACGGCGCTGGCGTGCACGCCGGCTTGGGCGGCGGGCCGCGTGCGCAACGCCCACCACTGCGTCAACCGGGCGAAGTAGAGATAAGGGTCGGGCGTGACGATGGCGGCACCTCGCGCCGCAGCCGCCTCGGCCAATCCCGGCGCGACGATGACGCAAGCCGCCCGCGTCGTGCCCAACTGCGCCTGGTAGCGCGGGTTGGCGAGGAAGCTGATGCTGTGCTCGTCCGCTTCGTCGAGCGGCGCGATGCGAACGATGCGAAGTTCGGGCCCACCAAGCAAATCGCCGCCCAAGGCGGCGATCAGGTCGGAGAGCGCGACGGGTGTCGAGCTCATCTCGGGCTCGAATTACTTCTGCGCGTTCAGCGCGTCGATCACCTTCTTGGTGATGTCCACACGCGGGCTGAAATGCACGGCGTCCTGCAGGATCAGGTCGTACTTCTCGGCGTCGAAGATCTGCTTGATGACGCGGTTGGCCCGTTCGACCACGGCGGACAGTTCCTCGTTCTTGCGTTGCGTCAGGTCTTCCTGCCACTCGCGGCGCTTGCGCTGCAGGTCGCGTTCCTGTTCGACGACATCACGCTGGCGGCGGCCCTTCTCGGCTTCGGAAAGCGTCGGAGCGTCCTTCTCGAGCTTCTCCGCGGCGCCACGC
>SEEY01001146.1 GCA_004211235.1 Rubrivivax sp. | reverse complement strand
CCTTCGGCCGTCACCGTCAGGCCAAGGCCCACCGCCATTTGCACGATGGCGCGCGTGATGGCCTGGGCGCCGACGTCATCAGGCAGCCGGGCGACGAAGCTCTGGTCGATCTTGAGCTTGTCCAGCGGCAGCTCGGTCAGGTGGGCGAGCGAGGTGTAGCCGGTGCCGAAGTCGTCGACCGACACCGTCAGGCCCTGCGCGCGCAGCGCCGCCAGCGTCTTCGGCGCATGGGCGATGTCGTCCATCAGCATGCGCTCGGTCAGCTCCAGCTCGATCCACTGCCCCTTGGCGCCGGACTCGGCGAGCACCCGCTGCACCGTGTCGGCGAAGCCGTCGAGGTTGAACTGCATGCGCGATAGGTTCACGGCGATGCGCATCGGCCCGTGGCTCTGCGTGAGCCCCTGCTCACGCCAGCGCCGCGCCGTGGCCGCGGCCTCGCGCAGCACCCATTCGCCGAGCGCCAGCATCAGCCGGTGCCGCTCGGCGACGGAAATGAAGGCGTCCGGCGCCAGAAGGCCGCGCACCGGGTGGCGCCAGCGCAGCAGCGCCTCGGCGCCGGAGAGCTGGCCGGTGGTGGCCTCCACCTGCGGCTGGAAGAACAGCTCGAACTCGTTGCGCGTCAGGCCCTGGGCGAGTTCGTCTTCCAGCACCAGGTCGGCATAGGCGGTCTCGGCCAGCGACGACTCGAAGAACTGGTAGGTCGCGCGGCCCTTGGCCTTGGCGCGGTACATGGCGGTGTCGGCATGCTGGATGAGCTCGTCGGCGTAGCGGCCGTCGTCGGGGAACACCGCCACGCCGATGGACGGCGTGACCGACAGCGCGCGGCCGTCGGCCTTGACCGGCACCTCGACGACCGACAGCAGCGCCTCCAGCACGACGATGACGTCGGCGCGGCTCGTCAGGTCGGTCAGCAGCACGACGAATTCATCGCCGCCGAAGCGCCCGACGAGATCGCTGCCGCGCAGCGCGCCGATGAGCCGCTCGGACACCGTCGTCAGCACCTGGTCGCCTTCGAGGTGACCCAGCGAATCGTTGACGCGCTTGAAGTTGTCGAGGTCGATGAACAGCAGCGCCAGCATGTCGGCGTTGTGCTCGGCGCGCTTGAGCAGGCTGCCCATGCGC
>SEEY01001145.1 GCA_004211235.1 Rubrivivax sp. | reverse complement strand
GGCCCCGCTTGCCGAGGCCAGCCACAGGCCGGCGGCGAGGGCCAGGCACCGCATCGTGCTTTTCATGTCGACGTTCAGAAGCGCTTGTCCAGCGAGACCGAAATGATGCGGCCGACCGGGCTGCTCAGCGTCGGGTCGAAGCCGCCGCCGCCGTTGATGCTCTGCTGCACGTTGACGAAGGACGGCTTCTTGTCGAACAGGTTCACGGCGCCGAGGGCGACGGTCGTGTCCTTCAGCAGGCCGGTCGATTCAAAGGCGTAGGCGACGCGGGCATCCACCGTCGTGTTGGCCGCCACCTTCTGCACCGGCGTGGTCAGGTTGTTGTCATAGGAGTTGAGGTGGTTGACCGACACATTGGCCTGCACCTGGCCGAGGCCCCAGCCGAGCGACGCGCGGGCCTTGAACTTCAGCGGGTTGTAGATGGTGTTGAGCTGGTCGACCATCGCGCCGGCCGGCGTCTGCGCCACCATGTACTTGGTGAAGACGGTGCCATTGAGGCCGAGCAGGAACTCGCCCATGCCGTGGGTCGAGATGCGGGTGACGCCCTGGAAGTCGTAGCCCTTGGTCTTGGAGCGGCCGAGGTTGTAGTTGCGGCCGTCGACGAACAGCGTCCAGGTGCTGGGCAGCACGCCGGCCGACAGCGGGTAGGTGGCCATCAGCTGCGCCACGGTGGCCGCGGACGGGTTGCGCTGGATGATGGGCGTGCCGGCGAAGGCGGCTTCGCGGTTGAGCACCGTCAGGTCCGACAGGTAGCTCACCACCTGGTTGTCATAGGAGATGTCGAACCAGGTGAGGCTGAGCTTGCTGCCGGGGGCCGGCTGCCAGTCGATACCGAGCGTCTTGGTCTTGGAGGTCTCGGGCGTCAGGCTCAGGTTGGCGCCGGACAGCGCCACGCCCACGCGCAGCGCGCCGCCGTTGGTCGGGTCGGAGTAGTTCTGCACGAACAGGCCGCCCTTGCCGCCGTTGGTGAAGCCGCGGATCTGCACCAGGCCCGGCGCGCGGAAGGACTCGCCGTAGCTGCCGCGCAGCGACAGGTCCTTCACGGGCTCCCAGGTGACGCCGATCTTCGGGTTGCTGGTGTTGCCCACGTCGCTGTAGCGGTCGGTGCGGGCGGCCAGGCTC
>SEEY01001144.1 GCA_004211235.1 Rubrivivax sp. | reverse complement strand
ACGGTGACCGTGTAGCTCTCGTTGAGCTGCAGGTTGGCGTCCTTCACATTGGCCACGGCGCCGCTCTGGATCAGCGGGATGCCGACCATCTTGCCGCCGACGTTCAGGCTCGTGCCGGCGCCGCTGTTGGACAGCTTGTTCTTGAAGCGGAACTGGAAGCTGATGTCTTCCTTGGCGTCACCGCTGTTGTCGATGTGGATCTCGTAGAGCGCATTCGGGTCCAGCGAGAAGTAGTTCGGGCCGCCGTAGCCGTCCTGCAGCGGCAGGTAGTTGGCGATCAGCGTGACCATGCCGTCGCGGCCGGCTTCGTAGCTGCGGAACATGTAGAAGTCCGTCGCGTCGACCTTGGGCACGGTCGTGAGGAAAGGCGCCTCGCGGTGGCTGGACGCCTGGGCGCCGGCCGCCAGGCAGAGCAGCGCCGCGGCCAGCGCGCTGTGAGTCATCTGGGATTTCATGGGGGGACATCCTGTAAGGCGATACCGGCTCGGCATCTGGTCGGGTCTACGCCGCCAGTGCCGCTGCGGATTCATCCGCCGTGACGAACGCCCACGGGCTGTCGCTCGTTCAGGGTTCAGCGGAAATCCCGGCTCTCGGTCGGCAGGCGGCCGAGCAGCGGGTTCAGGTTCCTGAAGCCGTGCGCCAGCAGGTGGCGCACATCGCCGTCGCCACGCTGCCAGACGCCCTCCACCGCCAGCAACCGCGCGCCGAGGATGATGCTGCGGTGCTCTTCGTACACCTTGGGCCAGACGATGACCTGCACATTGCCGGTCTCGTCTTCCAGCGTGACGAACAGGGTGCCCTTGGCCGTCTGCGGCTTCTGCCGCCCGGTGACGATGCCGCAGGCCTTGGCACGGCGGCCACTCTTGACGGCCTCGAGCTGCTGGGCGCTCAGCAGGCCGCGTCTGGCCAGGTTGGGGCGCAGCAGGGCCAGCGGGTGGCGGCGCAGCGTGAGGCCGGTGGCGGCGTAGTCCCACATCACCTCCTCGCCCTCGGGCGCGTTGGGCAGTTCGAGATCGTCCTCGGGCAGCAGGCTGCCCTGCAGCAGCACCGGCATGGCGTGCAGTGCCGACGCCTGCCAGACCTGCTGGCGGCGGCACTGCACGCCATGCCGGTGCTGCTGCAG
>SEEY01001143.1 GCA_004211235.1 Rubrivivax sp. | reverse complement strand
CCGACGCTGGCCTGGCTGGCGCATGAAGAGGGGACGGCGCTCACGGCCAGCGCCGTCCCCTCTTCATGCGCCAGCCAGGCCAGCGTCGGTGCCGTGATGGTCGGCAGCGCGGCCACCAGGCCACCCAGGCGGCGGCCGCCGTGACGCGCCGCCAGCATCACCAGCAACACGGCCCCCGCCGTCAGCAGCGCTTTGTAAAAGCCATTCATCGTCAACCCTTCGGGACGCGGCGAGACATCGCAGGTCCTGTCTGTTGAACGAGATCGGGAGGCCAGAACGGACATCGGCGTCGCGGCCGTCCGCAGGAGCCGTTCGGGCGGGTGCCGCAGCGGACAGAAAGTGGCGCGCCGATGTCCAGGGCGCGTGGGTCACTTCGTTCAAGGAGGTAGTGGTTGCGACGGGGAGCGCAACGACGTCACCCCTTGAGAGCGGAGTTGCGATGTTCAGTCTGGCCTGGATCCCGTTGGGTGGTCGTGTTCGCACCGGTGCCGAAGGCAGCGGCCGCCCGCAGCCCCGGAGAGCGCGGTGCGCGCCCCTGCGCTTGGCCGGCTTGCTGATCTGCCTGGCCTCATCGACCGCATTTGCACAGCGGGCTCAGCCCACGGAGCTGCTCTGCAGCATGCGCACGGGCGAATCGACATCGACATTGCGCGTCGCCGCCGGCACGGACGCGCTGGCGGCTGCGAGCGTCCAGGTCGGCGAGAGCTACGAGGTCCGGGCGCTTGCGCTGGCCGATGCGTCCGACGCCGACCGGGTGGCGCAGGTGGTCGTCACGGTGCTGGACCGCGAGAAGACGGGGCGCACCGTCGTCCTGTCGCAGAGCCGATGGCCCAGTCTCGCGGAAGCGGTGTTGAAGGACGACGAAGCATGGCGGCCCAGCCTGTCGGGCTGGCAACGCGCCTACTCGCCCGCGCTCGGTCGGGAACTGGCCTGGGGATGTGCGCTGGTGTCCAAGGGCGCCGTGCCGCCAGGGTGGGACCGCGCGGACGCGACCGGAGCACACGCCCATGACGGCCCCATCGAGCGGATCCCCGCCCTGCCTGGCGCACACGACGCCGCGGTGCGCCTGGCAGGGCGGGGATCCGCTCGATGGGGCCGTCATGGGCGTGTGCTCCGGTCGCGTC
>SEEY01001142.1 GCA_004211235.1 Rubrivivax sp. | reverse complement strand
GTTCACCCGCGAGATGATGGCTGGCGCGCCGCGTTACCAGGACGTGCTGAAGGCGCAGGTCATGCCGCTGCTGCATGCCGACGTGGCGCGCTTCGAGGGCTGGGCGGCGGAGGGCCGCATCCGTCGCCTGGATTTCACGCACCTGATGTTCCTGATCTGGTCCACCACGCAGTCCTACGCCGACCTCGGCCCGCAGTTCGCCATCTACATGGGCAAGCCGGCGCTGGACGAGGACGACTTCGACCGGGCCGGCAAGCTCATCACCGAGCTCATCTGGCGCAGCCTAGAGATCGCACCGTGAAGCGGCGCGCGCTGCTGCTCGCCGGAGCCGGCGCCAGCGCCGCTCCTGCCACGCCGGCCACTCGGGCCGCGCCCGCTGCACCGCCGCCGGCGCTGCTGACCCGTCTCAAGGCCATGTCCGACGCCTGGGACGCGGCCATCGTCGCCAAGGACCGTGCGGCCATCGAGGCACCGCTGGCCGACGACTTCCGCCAGATCGACGCGCGCGGCAACGTGGAAACCAAGGCCAGCTTCGTCGAGGGTGTCCTCGACCCCGAACTGCAGCTCGACCCGTACGACGTCGAGGAGTTCGAGGTGCGCCTGTATGGCGACACGGCGCTGCTCAGCGGCCGCACCCGCATGACGGGCCACTACCGGGGCACGCCTTTCGACGTGCGGCAGCGCTACATCGACGTCTACGTGAAGCAGGGCAGGCTCTGGCGCCTCGTGAGCGTGCAGGTGAGCCCGCTGACGGCCTGAACGCCGGCGGGCCTAGCGCCAGCCGGCGTCGCGAGCGGCCCGTTCCTGCTGCGCATCGAGCGCGTCGCCCGCCATCGCGTCGTCGATGGCGGCCAGCACGCCGGCTGGCAAGCCGCTCGCCGCCTGACGCATGCCGCCTGCCGGGCGCTCGACCGCCGCCAGCTGGCGCAACGCCCATGCGCCGTCCGCCTCGCGGCATGCCAGGCCGGCCTGGGCGTCGGTCGAGAAACTGCGGCAGTAGCGCCCGTCCCGGGCCTTGAAGCTGAGCTGCAAGGCCACCGTGCCGGCCGGAGCGCTGGCGAGCTGCGTGTCCAGCGCCCGGGCCAGAGCCCCCGACGCGACAAGGCGGCCTGCGCCGTCATGACC
>SEEY01001141.1 GCA_004211235.1 Rubrivivax sp. | reverse complement strand
CCAGCGGAAGCGCTGGAGGGCTGGATGGAGGATCTCTATCGCCGTGTGTCCGACCGCCAGACCCTGGGCAGCGTCGTGCATGAGCTGCGAGCCAGCCTGTCCGAGATTGAGCGGCAGTGCGATGAGTACTTCCGCAGCCCGGCGCAGCGCGAGCTGCTGATCCCCGTGCCTGGCCAGTTGCAGGCCATGCGTGGCGTGCTCAGCGTGCTCGGCCTGAGCCAGGCGGCCCATGCCACCGTGCGCATGCGCGACGAGATCGATGGCCTGGCCAACACTGAAATCGACTTCAACCGTCCGGGCGCACGCGATGTGTTCGAGCGCCTGGCCAACAACCTGGGCGCGCTCGGCTTCATGATCGACATGCTGAGCGTGCAGCCCGCCCTGGCCAAGCGCATGTTCGAGTTCGACGAGGCCACCGGCCGGCTCGACGCCGTCATGGGCCGCCGCGAAGGCGCTGTCGCGTTGCCCGACTTCGAGGCCAGCGGCTTCCATGTCGATCTGGATGTGGAACCGCCTGAGCTGGCGTCGCTCGATGTCGAAGCCACGCAGCCGCTGCGCGTCGACCTGGCCACGCTGGATCTGCCGGACCTCAGCCTGCCCGACCTCGACCTGTCGCAGCCCGCACCCGAACCAGCACCTGCACCTGCACCTGCACCTGTCTCGGCGCCGGCACAGCCACCGGTCAGGGCTGCCGCAACGGAACCCAGCGTCGCCGATGACCCGGAGATGCGCGAGATCTTCCTCGAGGAAGCCGACGAGGTCATCGGCAATGCCCGCGCCGCGCTGGAAGCGCTGCGCGAGGCGCCGGCCGACCACGGCCAGCTGACCATCATCCGCCGCGCGTTCCACACGCTCAAGGGCAGTGCCCGCATGGTTGGGCTCGCCGAATTCGGCGAAGGCGCGTGGGCCTGCGAGCAGCTCTACAACGCGCGGCTCGGCGAGGCCAGCCCGCAGGCCGACGCCCCGCTGGTGGGCTTCACCGCCGAGGCGCTGGATTACTTCACCCACTGGCGCGAGCAGATTGCCGGCAACGAACCCGGCCAGAGTTCACCCGAGCCGCTGCGCTTCAGCGCCGATGCGCTGCGGCTGCGCGGCGAGCGCCTGCCCCTGGTTGCAGCAGAGGCGG
>SEEY01000305.1 GCA_004211235.1 Rubrivivax sp. | reverse complement strand
GGGCTATGCACGCGCCGCGCGATACGGCGGGGGAGCCGTCGCGCTGGTCTGCGGGTTGGCGGGCGCCCTGGCCATGGCCCTGCCCGCCGAGGCAGCCAGCGCCGACCTGGAGTGCGCCTTGGCACTGGCGCTCGTCAGCTCGGCGTTGGCGCTTCTGGCCATGCCCGGCCTCGGTACCGCCGTCCAGGCGCCGCAGCGCGCCTGCGGTTCGATGTGGTTCATCGCCGCCGCTGCCGGCGGGCTGACCGCGCTGGCCGCCAGCGTGGGCCCGTCGCTAGGGGGCTTCGCGGCCGGGCTGCTGTCGTCGCTGCCGCTCATCACCGGCGCCGTCGCGATGTCGGAACACCGTGGCAGCGGGCACCGTGCGGCGGCGCAGTTCCTGCGCGCCTATGTGGGCGGGCTGTTCGGCAAGGCCGCGTTCGGCGCGGTGTTCGCCTTGCTGGCCCCGCGCATGGGAGCGGCCGCGGCGTTGTCGCTCGGCTGCGCCTGCGCCTGCCTGCTGTGCACGGTCTTCAACGCGCCGTCGGCAGCCCTGGGCCGCGCAGCATGCCGATGAAGGCCATTCGTAACATAGGGTGGCGGAACGCGTCCCGTCACGCGGCCAGCCCCGTACCATCGCCGCTGCAAAAAACCTTCGGGACGGAACCACGGCATGGGGGAAGTGACGCAGCTGATCGGGCGGGCGCGCGCAGGCGACCGCGAGGCCTTCGACAGAATCTTCGAGCTGCTCTATCCCGAGCTCCGGCAGGTGGCCCATCGGCGCCTGGCGCGCGGCTCAGGCGATGGGTTGATGGCAACGACTGCCCTGGTCAACGAGTGTTATCTCAAGTTCCTCAGGGGGCACAGCCTGACCCCGGAGGATCGTTCGCACTTCCTGGCCTATGCGGCCACGGTCATGCGATCGATCATCGTCGACGCGGCGCGGGTTGCGAAAACCGACCGCCGCGGTGGCGGCGCCGAACAGGTCACGCTCGATTCGGAGTTGATGGGCTCGCTGCCGGCGGCATCCGACGAGATCCTGGACGTCCATGCGGCGCTGGAAGACCTCAGCCGCATCGACGAGCGGCTGGGGCGCGTGGTCGAGATGCGCTACTTCGGCGGCCTGGACGACGACGAGATCGGCGAGGCGCTGGGACTCTCGGCGCGCACCGTGCGCCGGGATTGGGACAAGGCCCGACTGCTGCTCGCGCATGCCTTGCGCAATTGACGTCGCGGCTGCGGCCGGCATGACGCCATGACGCCGCTTTCCCAATTCGAGGCCGACTGGCCGGCGGTGAGCGCGCTGCTGGACGAGGCGCTGGATCTGCCGGCATCGGAGCAGGCATCCTGGCTTGACAGCCTGGCCGGCGAGCAGGCCGTGCATCGCCAGGCGCTGCGCCAGCAGCAGGCGCAGCGAGGCGGCGTCGAGACCGATGATTTCCTCGGCGCGCTGCCCGAACTGCGAGTCCCCGGGGCGCCCAGGCTTGCCGACGGCCTCGCTGCCGGCGCCCAGGTCGGGCCGTATCGACTGATGTCCGAGATCGGCCGGGGCGGCATGGGCACGGTCTGGCTCGCCGAACGCTCGGATGGCCTGATGAAGCGCCGTGTGGCCCTCAAGCTGCCGCGCAACGTGTGGGGCGAAACCTTCGCCGAGCGCCTCGCGCGCGAACGAGAAATCCTCGCCGGCCTGGAGCATGAGCACATCGCCCGGCTGTACGACGCCGGCGTCGACGCCCAGGGGCGGCCGTTCCTGGCGATGGAGTACGTCGAGGGCGAGTCCATCGACGCGTATTGCCGCGGGCACGCGCCGGGCCTGGGCACCCGGCTCGGGCTGTTGCTGCAGGTCATGACGGCGGTTTCCCACGCCCATGCCAGGCTGGTGGTGCACCGCGATCTGAAGCCGGCCAACATCCTCGTCACCCGGGACGGGCAGGTGAAGCTGCTGGACTTCGGCATCGCCAAACTGCTGGAGGGCGACCACACGCAGGAGACCGCGCTCACCGAGCTCGGAGGTCGCGCGCTGACGCCGGACTACGCCAGCCCCGAACAGATCCGGGGCGAGCCGCTGGGCACGGCGAGCGACATCTACAGCATGGCCGTGGTCGCGTACGAGTTGCTGACCGGCGAGCGGCCCTATCGGCTCAAGCGCGCCAGCGCGGCGGAGCTGGAGGAAGCGATCGCCAGCGTGGAGCCGGCGCTGGCCAGCACCCGTGCGGCGGACCGGCGCACCCGGCGGCAGTTGCGCGGCGATCTCGATTCCATTCTGAACAAGGCCTTGAAGAAGGCGCCGGGCGAGCGCTACGCGACGATGGACGCCTTCGCGCAGGATCTGCAGCGTCATCTCGCGGGCGCCCCGGTGCAGGCCCGGCCCGACCGCCTGGGCTATCGCGCCGCCAAGTTCCTGCGGCGCTACCGGATCCAGGCGGTGGCGGGTGCCACGGTGGCGCTGGCGCTGGTGGCGGGCGCCTCGGTCGCGCTGTGGCAGGCGCACGAGGCCGGGCTGTCCGCCGAGCGGGCGCAGGCCGAGGCGGCCAAGGCGCGTGTCGATGCGGCGACGGCCAAGGCGGTGCAGGGCTTCATCGAGTCGGTCTTCAGCGCCAACAGCCGGTTCCAGAACGATCCGGAAGCGGCGGCCGCCGTCACGGCGCGTGAGTTGCTGGACCGAGGTGCGGAGCGCATCGACAAGGACCTGGCCACGGCGCCCGAGGCGAGGCTGCGGCTTTATGAAGTGCTGGCCGACATGTACACCGGCATGGGGCTGTACGACCGCGGCCTGGACCTGGATCGCCGCGGCCTGGCACTGGCCACGCAACTGCACGGTGCCGGCAGCGAGGCGGCGCTCATCGCCGCGGCCGGCCTCGGGCAGACGTTGAATGTTGTCGGCCAGCGCGATGAGTCTCTCGCGACACTGCTTACGGCCGATGCCGCCGCCAGTGCTCGCCCGGCAGACGATGACCGCGTGCGCATGTTGATCGACACCAACCTGGCGCAGCTGTATTTCGGTGCGGACATGGGCAAGGGGCTGGCTCGTGCACGTCGCGCCGCAGCCATTGCCCGACGGCTGGGACCGTCGCTTGAAGGCATCAGTGCGCTCTCCGCGCAGGGTGATTTCGAGCGCAAGTCCGGGCATCTGGAAGAAGCGCGCAAGACCTTCGTCGAGACGGCGCGATGGATCGAACTGCAAGGCGCCGACGGCGTGCTGTCCACGATCCTCGCGTCTCTCGGCAACGTCCAGGACGATCTCGGGCTGGTCGAGGCCGCGGGCGAGACCCTCGGCAAGGCTGCCGCGCTGGCGGAGCGGCTCGGCGAGGAAAACGGCCTGCACGGCGCGCGCTTCCGGCTGGCCAACTACCAGTACCGCAACGGGCTGCTGCGCGAAGCACTGGCCACGGCGAAAACCGAGCTGGCGTGGGCGCGCGCCAACGGCCGCGACCAAAGCTTCCGCGACCTGCCCGCGCTCGTGATGACCAACTACGCCCGCACCCTCGTGACGTATGGCGACGCCGCGGCCGGCCTGGCCGCGCATGACGAGGCGCGCGGCCTGCTGGCGCCCCAGGCCACCGCGGAGCGACGCGGCCAGTTGCTCGGCAGCCGCGCCGATGCGCTGGTGTCGTTGGGCCGGCTGGCCGAGGCGGGCGCCGACCTGGACCGGGCCGAGGCGGCGACGGGCAAGGGCGGCTTCGGGGTTGCGGAGTCGGTCCGTGTGGTGCGCCGCCGCTATCTGGTGGCCATCGGCAAGGCCGACGAGGCGTTGAAGAACTTTCTGGACAACCCGCCCGTCACCGTCGAGTCGAGCAGCCCGTTCGTGCTGCTGCGGCGCCAGCCCGAACACGCGATGCTGCTGCTCGCAAGCGGTGACCATGACGCGGCGCGAACGATGGCGGCGGCCGCTTTGGCGACGATCGAAGCGCTGCCCGAACGGCGCTTCGCACGCCATGCCCAGGCCCGCCTCACCGCCGTGCTGGGCGAAGCGCTGCTGAAAGAGGATCGCTATGCGGAAGCGCTCCCCGTGCTGCAAAAGTCGCTGGCCTTGCATCTGGCCCAGTACGACACGGTCCACAGCCCGGCAGTTGCGTATGCACGGCTCGCCCTGGCGAAGGCCGAACGCCTCGCCCGGCGCTGACCGACGCGAGGCTGCGTTCGCCATTCAGGGTTGGCGTGCGTCTCCACGCCGCCGCGCGTCGAAGCCGGCTGCGCGTTCACGCGGCTCAGGGAGCGGCGCTGCGGACATCGGCGCGCCGCGTTCCGGGATCGGGCTGTCCATGTCGAGCTTTCGGGTCAGCGTTGCCGCGTCATAGGGGGCGTGCACCTTCACGTCATTGTCGAAGTAGCAGTAGACGTCGCGGCGCGCTCGGCGGGGCGGCGCTTTCGTTGAGGCCAGGCGGGCGTCACCCACCTGCCGGCCGTGGCTCCAGGCCTCGAAACGTGCGGCCCAGTGATCGAGTGCGTCGTCGCTGTAGCCGCTGGCGTAAAGCTCCTTGTCGCCGTGCAGGCGAACGTAGACGAAGTCCGCCGTCAGGTCTTCGAGCAAGGGCCACTTGCCGGCGGTGTCGGCCACCACCAGCGCGATACCGTAGCGCCGCAGCAGGGCGATGAAGGCCGGGTCGGCAAAGCTGGGGTGGCGCACCTCCACCGCGTGCCGCATGGGGCGCTTGCGGTCGATGTGCAGGCTCATGCGGTCGGCGACGCGCTCGTCATGGCCTTGAGCGATCAGTGCCGCCGCTTGAGTGTCATGGGGCAGCATCGCGAAAAAGGCTTCGAACCGCTCCGGCTTGAACGGCAGCATCGGCGGGAACTGCCAGAGGATGGGCCCGAGCTTGTCGCGCAGCTCGAACAGCCCGTTGGCGAAGAAGTTGGCGAGCGGCGTCTCCACGTCCTTGAGGCGCCGCATGTGGGTGATGTATTTCGGTCCCTTCACCGCGAAGACAAAACCGTCCGGCGTCTCGTCACGCCACTGCGCGTAGTAGTCGGGGTGCTGCAGCGAGTAGAAGGAGCCGTTGATCTCGATGCTCGGCACCATGCGCGAGGCGAATTCCAGCTCACGGCGCTGCGCCAGCCCTTTCGGGTAGAACACACCACGCCAGGGTGCGTAGCGCCAGCCTGAGATGCCGATGCAGATCGCGCCGCGGTTCGTGCTTGCGGAACTCATGCCGAACCAGGGCAGGGCGCGTGCCAGGCCGAGCGCCTCATCAATGACAAAAGGCCCGATCCAGAACGGACCGGGCCTTGCTCATCGCAATCGCTGCGCCGTCAGTTGAAACCTTGCCCGCGGATCAGGCCGACTGCCAGGCCTTCGATGCTGAAGTGCTCGTCGTCGTTGACGAGGATGGGCTCGAAATCCGGGTTCTCCGGCAGCAGCCGGATGCCGTCGGCACCGCGCTTGAAGCGCTTCACGGTGACCTCCTCGCCGACGCGGGCGACGACGATCTGGCCGTTGCGGGCAACCTTGGCGGACTGCACGGCGAGCAGGTCGCCATCCAGGATGCCGATGTCACGCATGC
>SEEY01000304.1 GCA_004211235.1 Rubrivivax sp. | reverse complement strand
TGTCAGCAGCGTCGGCAGCGTCAGCGGGCCGCGGCGGCCCAGACGTCGCGCTGCTTGTCCAGGTGCTGGATGAGCGCGTCGGCGATCTGCCGGTCGTCGGCGACGCTCGGGTGCCAGTCGCAGCCGGACATGCTCAGGCCGGCCACCGGCACGAAGCCGATGCGCGGGTTGCCCGAACGGCGCACCTGCTCCGCGACGCGCTCGACCTCGCTGCGCACCTCGGCCCCGTCACCGGCCGCGATCCACAGGACGATGTAGGCCGCCGGATGGCGCCGGTGCAGCGCATCGGCGAAGCGGGCATAGGTCGCCTCGTAGGCGGCGCGCAACTGCTCGCGCGTGGCCCAGGGCTCGCCGGTGCGCAGCGGCGTCGAGAAGTCGTTGGTGCCCAGCGCGATGGCGATGACGCGCGGCTGCCAGCCCGCGTCGTCCGCCTTGCGGCTCTTGTCGAACAGCGCGAAGGGATAGGCCTCAGGCAGCGTGTCGGCCTTGTAGCCGTCGAAATTGCGCACCACGCCGCGCCCGGAGATCGCATTAGCCTGGTAGTCGGCGCCGTAGTGCGCGGCTACCAGTGCCGCGACACCGCGGGTCGTGTCGGTCGTCGCCCAGACGTCGGCCTGCGAGCACTGCCGCGTGGCCGAGGTGTTGCCGTAGCCGACGGTGTGGGAATCGCCGATGAACTCGATCTGGCGGCTGCGGCGCGGCAGCGGGGCGGGCTGGGCCGTCGCGCCGATCAGGAAGCCGCCGAACCCGGTCGCCCCGCCCTGGCTTTCACTGGCCACCGCGACCCGCAGCAGGTGCGCGCCGCCGCGCTTGAAGTTCGCCACCCGGTACAGCCCGGCGGCAGGCTTGACCAAGGGCACCGCGGCCTCGCCATCGACGCTCACCCGCAGGCTGACATCGCCCGCACCGACGCGGAAATAGACCTCGTCGCCCTGGAAGGCCGCCTCGGCGTAGGTGCCGGGCCACTGGCGCAGCAGCATGCCATCGGGCTGGGCGACAACTCGCCCGTTGACGCTGCTGGCCAGGGGTTTCAGGCCGGCCGGCTCGGCCGCCACGCGCGACACGTCCTGCGCCAACGCTCCCTGCAGAAGGACGGCGGCGCTCAGCCCGGTCAACAGTGTTCGCATCGGTTCAACCATTTCTGTGTCCTGTGGCCGCGCCATTTTCGAGCGCGTCATGCATCAACTTGCGTCGCACGTTCTTCACTCCGCCAGCACCTGCCGCACCGCCCGGTCCCACTGCGCCAACCGCGCGCCCGCCTCGTCGCGCGACATGTGCGGCTCGAAGGCGCGGTCGAGCTGCCAGATCGAGGCGATCTCCTCGGCCGACGCATAGACCCCGGCGCCGATCCCGGCGAGCAGCGCCGCGCCCAGCGCCGTCGTCTCGATGACCTGGGGCCGCAGCACGGGGATGCCCAGCAGGTCGGCCTGGAACTGCATCAGCAGGTCGTTGGCGCAGGCGCCGCCGTCGACGCGAAGCTCCGTCAGCCGCTCCGCCGCGCCCACGTCGGCATTCATCGCGTTCAGCACCGCCGCGCTCTGGAAGGCGATGCTCTGCAGGGCCGCGCGGGCGATGTGGGCCTGGGTGGTGCCACGGGTCAGGCCCAGGATGGCGCCGCGCGCGTCGGGCCGCCAGTAGGGTGCGCCCAGGCCGGCGAAGGCGGGCACGAACATCACGCCGCCCGCGTCCGGCACGGTCAGCGCGAGGGCCTGCACCTCGCTGCTCGTGCCGATGGCATGCAGCCCGTCGCGCAGCCACTGCACGACGGCCCCGCCGACAAAGACGCTGCCCTCCAGCGCGAACTGCGCCTTCTCGTCCAGCTGCGCGGCGCGCGTTGTCAGCAGGCCCTGCGTCGAGGCGTGCGCCTGCTGGCCGGTGTGCATCAGCAGGAAGCAGCCGGTGCCGTAGGTGTTCTTGGCCTGGCCCGGCTGCAGCGCGGCCTGGCCGAAGAGGGCGGCCTGCTGGTCGCCCGCGATGCCCGTGATCGGCACGCCGAACTCGGCCGACTCACCGAACACGCCGGCCGATGGCCGCACCTCGGGCAACAGCGCGCGGGGAATGCCGAACAGGCCGAGCAGCTCGTCGCTCCAGTCGCCGCGGTGGATGTCGAACAGCAGCGTGCGCGACGCGTTGCTGACGTCGGTCGCATGCACGCTGCCCCCGGTCAGCTTCCACAGCAGCCAGCTGTCGACGGTACCGAAGGCCAGCTCGCCACGCTCGGCGCGCGCGCGGGCGCCGGCCACGTTGTCGAGCAGCCAGCGCAGCTTGGTGGCGGAGAAGTACGGGTCCAGCACCAGACCGGTCAGCTCGCGCACGCGCGCCTCCAGGCCCTGTGCCTTGAGCGTCTCGCAGAAGGCCGCCGTGCGGCGGTCCTGCCAGACGAGGGCGCGGTGCAGCGGCTGGCCGGTCTTGCGGTCCCATAGCACGACGGTCTCGCGCTGGTTGGTGATGCCGATGGCGGCCACCTTCACCCCGGCCTTGGCGATCGCCTCGCGGGCGCAGGCGAGCTGGTCGGCCCAGATTTCGTTCGCATCGTGCTCGACCCAGCCCGGCTGCGGGAAGTGCTGCGTCAGCTCGCGCTGCGCGACGGCCAGCATCCGGCCGTCGCGGCCGAAGACGACGGCGCGGGAACTGGAGGTTCCCTGGTCCAGCGCGAGCAGAGCGTCCATGGCGTGGCTTCACTTAGAGTCGTCGGATGAGCGATTTTGACGTGGTGGTCGTCGGCGGCGGCATCAACGGCACCGGCCTGGCGCGCGACCTCGCGGGCCGCGGCTGGCGGGTGCTGCTGGCGGAAGCGCAGGATCTGGCCCAGCACACATCGTCATCGTCCACCAAGCTCGTGCATGGCGGGCTGCGCTACCTGGAGACCTACGAGTTCTCGCTGGTGCGCAAGGCCTTGCAGGAGCGCGAGGTGCTGTTGCGCAGCGCGCCGCACCTGATCCGCCCGCTGCGCTTCGTGCTGCCGCATGCGCCACACCTGCGCCCGGCCTGGATGATCCGCATCGGCCTGTTCCTGTACGACCACCTCGCGCGCCGCGAGCTGCTGGCCAGCTCGCACGGCCTGCGGCTCACCGGCAGCGTCTACGGCGCGCCGCTGAAGCCCGAGTTCACGCGCGGCTTCGTCTACTCGGACGGCTGGGTGGACGACGCCCGCCTCGTCGTGCTCAACGCGCGCGATGCCCAGGCCCGCGGCGCCGAGGTGCTGACGCGCTGCGCCGTGACCCGGGCCGAGCGCGGCGCCGACGGCTGGCAGGTCACGCTGCAAAGTGGGCGACAGCTGCGCAGCCGCGCGCTGGTCAATGCCGCGGGGCCGTGGGCCGAGCGCTTCCTGCGCGACCACACGCGCGGCACCGACGGCCGGCCGCTGCCGACGCGCGGCCTGCGCCTCGTCAAGGGCAGCCACATCGTCGTGGACCAGCGCTTCACGCATGACCATGCCTACATCTTCCAGAACGCCGACGGCCGCATCCTGTTCGCCATTCCGTACGAAGGCCGATTCACGCTGATCGGCACCACCGACGTGGAGCTGCCCGAGCATGAGGAGCCGCCGACGCGCGCGCAGATCGAGCCCGGCGAGGTGGACTACCTGTGCGAGCAGGCCAGCCGTTATCTCGCCCGCCCGGTGACACCGGCCGACGTGCTGTGGAGCTACGCCGGCGTGCGCCCGCTGCTGGATGAAGGCGGCTCGGCGTCCAGCGTCACGCGCGACTACCTGCTGGAGACGGACGTGGCCGGCGGCGCGCCGCTGCTCAACGTCTGGGGCGGCAAGCTGACGACCTATCGCAAGCTCGCCGAGGACGGCGCCACGCAACTGGGCGCCTTGCTGGGCGACGCCCGCAGGCCGTGGACGGCTGGCACCCGCCTGCCGGGCGGCGACCTGGGCCGGCACGGCGTGGACATCGCCGCCTTCACCGCCGAGCTGCAGGCCCGCCACACCGGCCGGCCGCTGGCCCTGGTGGCGCGCCTCGCCGGCGCCTATGGCAGCGACGCCGCCGGCCTGCTGGCGGCACTTGGCGCCGAAATCGCGCCGGGCCTGTTCGAGGCCGAGTTGCGCCATCTGGTCGACCATGAATGGGCCCGCAGCGCGGAGGATGTGCTGTGGCGGCGCAGCAAGCTCGGCCTGCACTACAGCGCCGAACAGCGCGCGGCCGTGGCGGCCTGGTTCGGCTAGGAGCGACCGAAGACCCCGGCCGGCAGCCGGGCGTCGGGGATGATGCGCGCCATGCTCTTCGGCCTGCTGTTCGCCCTTGCCGCCGGCCTCATGTGGGGCCTGGTGTTCGTCGCCCCCGTCATGCTGCCCGGCTATGCGCCCGCACTGCTGACGGTGGGCCGCTATCTCGCCTTCGGCCTCATCGCCCTGCCGCTCGCGCTGCTGCTGGACCGGCGCGTGCTGCGCGAGTTGCAGCCGGCGGACTGGCGCGAGGCCGCCAAGCTCAGCCTGATCGGCAACTTCCTGTACTACCTGTGCCTGTCGGCCGCCATCCAGCGCGCCGGGGCGCCGCTGCCGACCATGATCATCGGCACGCTGCCGGTCGTCATCGCCGTCTGCGCCAACCACCGCAACCGCGTGCGCGACGGTCATCTGCCGTGGCTCAAGCTCACGCCGTCACTGGCGCTGATCGCGGCCGGCCTGGGCTTCGTGAACCACGATGAACTGGCGGTTCTGCAAGCCCAGGCCGGCGACCCGCGCCGCTATGCAGAGGGCGCACTGCTCGCCGTCGCGGCCGTGGCCTGCTGGACCTGGTATCCGATCCGCAACGCTGACTGGCTGCGTGCGCACGCGGACCGCAGCCCGCGCGCGTGGGCGACGGCACAAGGGCTGGTGACGCTGCCCATGGCACTGATCGGCCTGGCGCTGCTGGCCCTCGTGCAGCTCGCCGCGCCGGGCGCCCTGATCCCGGCCGGCTACAGCCTGCCGCTCGGTGAACGGCCGCTGGCCTACATCGGCCTGATGGCGGCCATCGGCCTGTGCTCGTCCTGGCTGGGCACGCTGTGCTGGAACGAGGCCAGCCAGCGCCTGCCAACCTCGCTGTCGGGCCAGCTGATCGTCTTCGAGACGCTGGCGGCGCTGGCCTATGCCTTCGCGTGGAACCAGCGCACGCCGCCGCCGGCGACGGTGGCGGGCGTCTTGCTGCTGATCGCGGGCGTCGTCTGGGCGCTGCGGATCAAGCCGCGAAGACATCAATGACGCGCTGGCCATCGAAGCCATCCGCCTCGCCCTTGCGGAAATGGCCGCGTGCGTTGGCCACCACGCGGGTGTCGCCAAGCCGGTAGTCCTGGCGGCAATGCAGATGGCCGTGCAGCCAGAGCTGGGCGAAGGGCAGTAGGCCCTCGTCGTCGTTGCAGAAACTGGCCGTGCCGGGCTGGCGGCCGTAGCGCGGGTCGGCGCTCTTCAGGCTGGGCGCGAAATGGGTGATGGCGACGGTCGCGTCCCAGTCGCCGCTGCGCTTGAGTTCGTCGGCCAGCCAGGCGCGGCTTTCGAG
>SEEY01001140.1 GCA_004211235.1 Rubrivivax sp. | reverse complement strand
GGGTTCAGGAAGCGCTCGAACAGCAGGTTGTACTTGAGCGGGTCCAGGTCCGTGATCAGCAGCGCGTAGGCCACCAGCGAGCCCGCGCCCGAGCCCCGGCCCGGGCCGACCGGGCAGCCGTTCTCCTTGGCCCAGCGGATGAAGTCCGAGACGATCAGGAAGTAGCCCGGGAAGCCCATCTTGATGATGGTGTTCAGCTCGAACTCCAGCCGCTCCACGTAGCGCGGCCGCTCCTTCTCGCGCTCTGCCTCGTCCGGGAACAGGTGCACCAGGCGGCCTTTCAGCCCGTCGTGGCTCAGCTCGCGGAAGTACTGCTCCATCGGCATCGGCGTGCCGTCGGCCAGCAGCGGCGTCGGGAAGTTGGGCAGCTGCGGCTTGCCCAGCACCAGCGTCAGGGAACAGCGGCGCGCGATCTCGGTCGTGTTGCGGATGGCGCTCGGGATGTCCTTGAACAGCTCGCGCATCTGCGCCTGCGTCTTGAAATACTGGCTCGGCAGGAAGCGCTTGATGCGCTTGGGGTTGGCCAGCGTCTCGCCCTCGGCCACGCAGACGCGCGCCTCATGCGCCTCGAAGTCGTCCTCGCCCAGGAACTGGACGGGATGGGTCGCCACCACCGGCAGGCCCAGCTCCGCCGCCAGCGGCACGCTCGCCTGCACCAGCGCCTCTTGGCCGGGCAAGCCGGCGCGTTGCAGCTCGATGTAGAAGCGGTTCGGGAAGACGCTTGAGAGCCGCTGCGCCCACTCGCGGGCCCGCACCTTGTCGCCCTGCATCAGCGCCTGGCCGAGGCCGCCGTGCTGGGCACCGGAGAGGCAGATCAGCCCTTCCGCCAGCTCCGTCAGCCACTCCCACTTCAGGCAGGCCTGGTTGCGCTGCACGTTGTTGATCCATGCGCGCGACAGCAGCTCGCTCAGGTTGAGATAACCCTGGCTGTTCTGCACCAGCAGCACGAGCCGCGTGGGCGGCTTGTCGGTGGCGTCGGTCTCCAGCCAGCAGTCGGCGCCAAGGATGGGCTGCACACCCTTCTTGCGCATCGCCGTGTAGAACTTGATGCCCCCGAACAGATTGGCGAGGTCGGTGATGGCCGCCGCCACCTGGCCGTCCGCCGCGGCGGCCATCACCGACCTCGCC
>SEEY01001139.1 GCA_004211235.1 Rubrivivax sp. | reverse complement strand
AGAGCTACTCGCTGCGCTCGGGCGGTCTGTCCCGCAAGGATTCTTGATCAGTTGGGGACAGAGCTACTCGCTGCGCTCGGGCGGTCTGTCCCGCAAGGAGTTATAGATCGGCCAGCGCCCGCAGGTGCACCCCGACGCTTCGCGCCAGCGCATGCAGGTTGTAGCCGCCTTCCAGCACGGAGACGATGCGGCCCTGGGCATGCCGCTCGGCCACGTCCTTGATCTTGAGCGTGATCCATTCGTAGTCGGCCTCGACCAGGCCGAGCTGACCGAGATCGTCATCGCGGTGGGCGTCGAAGCCGGCGGAGATGAAGACCATCTGCGGCTTGAAGCGCTCCAGCGCCGGCAGCCACATCGCCTCGATGATCTCGCGCACCTCGCCGCCCCGCGTGTAGGCCGGCAGCGGCACGTTCACCATGTTCGTGCCCTTGGGCACCGCGCCGTTGTACGGGTAGAGCGGATGCTGGAACAGGCTGACCATCAGCACGCGGTCGTCGCCGGCAATGATGTCCTCGGTGCCGTTGCCGTGGTGCACGTCGAAGTCGACGATGGCCACGCGCTCCAGGCCACGAACGTCCAGCGCATGCCGAGCCGCGATGGCCACGTTGTTGAAGAAGCAAAAGCCCATGCTCTGGTCACGCGTGGCGTGATGGCCCGGCGGGCGCACGGAGCAGAAGGCGTTGTCGGCGCGGCGGTCGATGACCAGGTCGGTCGCCTGCACGGCCGCGCCGGCGGCAGCCAGCACCGCGGCCCAGGTGTGGGCGTTGGCCGAGGTATCCGGGTCCACCGCGCAGCGCTCGCCGTTCTCCGCGCAGGCGCGCAGCAGCCGGCCAATCTCGGCGACGTAACCGTGCGTGTGGGCGCGCTCCACGTCCTTGAGGTCCACCGGCGCGGCATCGAAATGCTCCAGCGCCTGAGCGACGCCCGAGGCGATCAGCCAGTCATCGATGGCCGCCAGCCGCTCGGGGCATTCGGGGTGGCCCTCGCCCATGTCGTGGCGGCGGCATTCTGGAGGGTTGAAGTAGGCGGTGGGCATCTCTTGATATGGTCATGTCCATGACGACTCCATCACGAACGCTGGCAGGGCAATTGCAAGCCCTGCAAAACCAGATTAGCACGGTCATCAAG
>SEEY01000303.1 GCA_004211235.1 Rubrivivax sp. | reverse complement strand
GCCTGGCCCGCCACCATCAGTGTCAGGCGGCCGCAGCGCCGGGCCACGTCCTGGTTGAGCCGGCCGAGTTCATCGACATAGTCGCGCACCTCCCGGCCCAGCGGCGACACGCCCCAGCCGACCTCGTTGGAAACGAAGACGACCGGCGAGGCGAGCGTCGGCAGCAGCGCCAGCAACGCCTGGCGCTCCGCGGCCCAGCCGGCAGCGTCGGCCGTGCCCGCCATTGGCATGAGCCAGTTGACGAGCCACAGCGTCAGGCAGTCGACGACGAGCAGCGTGCCGGCGTCGTCCGCCTGCCGCAGCGCGGCGCTCAAGGCCAGCGGCGCTTCGATGGTGTCGAAGCCCGCAGGGCGTGACGCGCGGTGGTGGGCGATGCGCGCACGCATCTCGTCGTCGGCGGCGAGCGCGGTCGCGATGACGGCGACGCGCCCGCCGCCGGCCTGGCAGCGCAGCGCCAGCTTCTCGGCCTGGCGCGACTTGCCGCTGCGCTGGCCGCCGACGATGAGTTCGTGTGCGCGCATCGCGGCTTCAGAGCTGCGGCGACCAGCGCAGCGAGACCAGCGCCGTGCGCGGCGCGGACGCGTAGCCGAACGCCGTTGTCGTGGCGCGGTCGAAGGCGTTGTCCACGTTCAGCTGCACGCGCAGGTTGCGGCTGATCCTGTACTGCGCATTGACGTTGACGAGCGCATAGCCGCCCAGCTTGCGCGTGTTGGCCGCGTTGTCCCAGCGCACGCCGGACGCCTGCACGCCGGCGCCCAGCAGCCAGTTGCCCAGCTCGGTGTCGGCGTTGAAGCTGGCGTGATGCTTGGCACGGCGCGCCAGCAGCAGGCCGGTGCTCGCGTCG
The DNA here is from genome assembly GCA_004211235.1 of Rubrivivax sp. Next base: position 4,647 of record SEEY01000303.1, on the reverse strand, counting down.
GTCGGCCGCTGCGCGTCCAGCGTGGCCTGCAGATGCACGCCGCCCAGCTGGGTGTTGCCCGCCAGCGTCAGGCCCTGCAGGCGCGCCTGCGACACGTTCTGGTAGCAGCCGAAGGCGCTCTGGCAGCTGCCGGCCGCGCCGAAGATGATCAGGTTGCTGACGCGGTTGCGGTAGGCGGTGGCCGTGAGCTCCGTGTCGCCCACGCCGTACTTCAGGCCGACCTCGACGTTGCGCCCTTTTTCGGCGTCCAGCGGCATGACGCCGGGCTTGCCGAGGTCGGGCCCGTAGACGGTGCCCTGCTGGTAGAGCGTCGGTGCACGGAAGGCGTTGCCGACCGAGGCGACGACGCGCAGTCCCGCGGCCACTTCGTAGCCAGCCAGCAGCGTGCCGGTGTCGGCGCCGCCGAACTGGCTGTCGTCGTCATGGCGGGCGTGCGCCTGCAGGCTGAAGGCGCCGGCGTTGAACAGATAGCTCGCGCCGACGGCGTTGCGGCTGCGCTTGCCCACGCCGGACGTCACGAGGCCGCTGTTCTCCAGCTTGTCCTCGATGCGCTCGACCGTCGCATTCAACTGCTGCCCCTTGGCGAGCAGGTAGGAGCCGGTCAGCGCCAGGTTGCGCGCACGGGTCACGGTCAGGTAGGGCGACGGCGTGGTTTCGTAGCGGTCACGCGATTCGCCGAAGCTCAGTTCGGTGCGCAGCGCCGGCGCCCACTGGGCCGTCCACAGCAGCCGCGCGGCGTCGGTGTCCTGCAACGTGCGGTCGTCCACCAGCGGCTTGGACCTGGAGGCGTCGTACTGCCCGTTGATGTGGTTCTTGATGACGACGAGCTCGGCACGCTGGCCCTCGGCGAGCTGGGCGCCGAGGCGCGCCGTGGCCTGGTATTTGCGCCAGCCGTCGCGGTCGGGCACGTAGCTGAAGGTGCTGTCGGTGGTGGTGGAGTTGAAGCCGTCGCTCTCCTCGCCGGCCACGGTGAAGGCGAAGTCGACGATGCCGGCGCTGCCGAACAGGCCGGCGTCTGCCTTGTGCGTTCCCAGGTTGCCGAAGGCCACGCCGAGGTCGGCGCTGACCTTGCCGCCGCCCTTGCGGGTGAAGATCTGCACCACGCCGCCGACGGCATCCGAGCCGTAGATGGCGCTGGCCGGGCCCTTGAGCACTTCCACGCGCTCGACCTGCGTGACGGGAAGGCCCTGCCAGCTGGCGCCGCCGGTGGACTGCGAGTCCATGCGCACGCCGTCGACCATGACGAGGGTGTGGCGGGTCTCGGCGCCGCGCAGGAACAGCGAGGTCGTCGACGCGGCGCCACCGTTGCGGACCATTTCAGCGCAGCCGTTGTTGCGCAGCAGGTCGGCCACGCTGGCGGCCGCCTGGCGCTCGATGTCGGCGCGGGTGATGACGGTCAGGTCGGCCAGCACCTCGGAGAGGCGCTGAGGCACGCGGGCGGCGGTGACGACGACGGTGTCGAGCCTGTTCTGGGCGTGGGCGGACGCAGCAATGGCCAGTGCGGACAGTGCGAGCAGCGGCCGACGGGCCGCGAGGAGAGATGGGGACATGGAAGGAGAAACGCAAACTTGTCAACCAGCCGTGCTGACCCCCGCAGCAAGGCTGAAAACGGCTTGCACTCATTGAGCGACAAGCCCCGTCGTTGGCCGGTATCCGGGCTGATGGAGCGCCGTTCAACACCTTCCCAGTGCTTGCGCACCAGTGGTTTGCTGGTTGAACAGTGAGGCGCGAGGGCCTCGTCCACTTACCGTTGCGGGGACAGCTCAGGTTAGGTTCGTCACGGTGTGACCCACCCTCCTGATTCCCGTTGAACTGCGCCTGCTGTGAGGGCGGGCGCGAGCACCAACGGCGCGGATTCTATCGGCCGCTGCCGGCGCCAGCCCCGGTCGGCGCGGGCTTCTTCGGCTTGACCGTCTTGGGCGGCTTGATCTGCACGACCTGCGGGCTGCTGGCAGGCTGCTGCGGTGGCGGCAGTGTCTGCAGGCCGATGTGCTGGCTGCCCTGCCGGCGCGCCTCGGCTTCGCTGGCGCGGCGAGAGGCTGCCAGTGCGCCGGCCTGCCGGGCCTCGGCGAGGTGGCGGGCGCGGGTGGCGCGGCTGTCGGCATCGCTGGGCTGGTCGTAATCGACGTTGCTGCCGGCCTCCCTGCCGTCGGGGCAGGGGGAGTCGCGCAGGTCGCGGCCATCGGCGCCACAGCGGTAGACCTGGGCGCGGCGCACCTGCGTCTGCGCCAGCGCGGGCAGGGCGGCAACCAGGGCGAGGGCCAGCAGCAGGGCTTTCATGAGGCCGGAGTGTCCTTCGGCAGCTCGGGTTTGGGGGGCTTGGGCCGCGGCGGCTTGGCGTGAATTTTCGCGAGCGCCTTGTCCATGTCGCCGCGCAGCATCAGCTCGACCGCGCCGTAGCTCTTCTCGATGCAGTCCTCCACCGCCTGGCGTTCGGCCAGCGGCGGCTTGCGCAGCACGTAGCCGGCGACTTCGTCCTTATGCCCCGGATGGCCGATGCCCAGCCTGAGGCGCCAGAAGTCGCCGCTGCCGAGCGCGGCCCGCATGTCCCGCAGCCCGTTGTGGCCACCGTCGCCACCGCCCTTCTTGAACTTCATCTCGCCGGGTGCGAGGTCCAGCTCGTCATGGATGGCCAGGATCTCCTCCGGCGCGATCTTGAAGAAGCGGGCCAGCGGCGCGACCGATTTGCCGGAGAGGTTCATGAAGGTCATCGGCTGCAGCAGCCAGATCGGGCCGCTGGCGCCGGGCGCACCGTTCACGCGCGCCACCAGTCCGTGATAGGCCTTGTCGGGCGACAGGCTGGCCTTGAGGCCGCGGGCCAGGCCGTCTATCCACCAGAAGCCGGCGTTGTGGCGGGTGTCTTCGTATTCAGGGCCGGGGTTGCCGAGGCCGACGAGCAAACGGATCATGAACAGATTATCTGAGCCCCTCGCCCAATCTCGCTGCGCTGAACGCGGGCGAGCTTGGTCTGGGACCGCGCTGCGGCTTGCGCCGCAACGCTTCGGCAGGCACATCGCGCCCACTGGGCGCAATGTGTCCGGCCTCAGCCCCCGAGGGGACGGCGATGCTTGCGGCATTGAGCCGCAAGCACATCGCCTGACGGGCCGGCTTGGCGAACTGGAGTCGGACACGAGCAGTCCCTGCGGACTGCTTGTGCCTACGGAAGGCCATGGGCCTCTGGCCCGTGGCAGGCCCGGCGCTCGGCCCAAGAGAAAGGGCTCCAGAGATTGACTCTGGAGCCCTTTGCATTGGCTTGAAGCCGGGAAGAAATTACTTCTTCTTCTTCTTCTTGCCGTCGTCGGCCACCGGAGCGGCAACGACGATGACTTCTTCAGCGGCCGGCGCGATCGGCGTGGCAATGACCGGGTTCGGCTTGCCGTGCGTCACGACCTTGATGCCCGCGGGGATCTTGATGTCGTTGACGTGCAGCGAGTGACCCTGGGTCAGGCCGGACAGGTCCACCTCGATGAACTCGGGCAGCTGTTGGGCCAGGCAGGTGATTTCCAGCTCGGTGATGACGTGGTTGACCGTGCACTTGTCCGTCTTGACCGCGACAGACGTCTCCTCGCCGACGAAGTGCAGCGGCACCTTCTTCGTGATCTTGGTCGTGGCGTCCACGCGCTGGAAGTCGATGTGATTGACTTGCGGCTTGTAGGGGTGCATCTGGAAGTCACGCAGCAGCACCTGGGTCACGGCGCCGTTGAGCTCCATGTCCAGCAGCGAGCTGTGGAAGGCTTCCTTCTTGAGGGCGTGGTACAGCGCGTTGTGATCGAGTTCGATCAGAGCGGGCTCACCGGCGCCGTAAACAATGCCCGGCACCTTGCCGGCCACTCGCAGGCGGCGGCTCGCTCCGGTCCCCTGCAACTTGCGCTCGAAAGCAACAAACTTCATGGTTTTCTCCTGAAAAGAGAAACGGCACCCGCGACCAGGCGCCGTTGAAAATGCGGCCTTTCGGCCGCGGCGGAATCCGGATCAGAAGTTGTTGTTCTGTTCCGAGAAGAGAGAAGTGACCGACTCGCCGTCAGAGATGCGGCGGATGGTTTCGGCGAACAGGAAGGCCACCGACAGCTGGCGGATGTTCTTGCAGGCCTTGGCCGCGTCGGTCAGCGGAATGGTGTTGGTGATGACGACCTCGTCGAGCTGCGAGTTGGCGATGCGCTCGATGGCCGGCCCCGACAGGATCGGGTGGGTGCAGTAGGCGTACACGCTCTTGGCACCGCGCGCCTTCAGCACCTCGGCGGCCTTTACCAGCGTGCCGGCGGTGTCGATCATGTCGTCCATGATCACGCAGTTGCGGCCGTCGATGTCGCCGATGACGTGCATCACCTCGGAGACGTTGGCGGCCGGGCGGCGCTTGTCGATGATGGCCAGGTCGCAGCCGAGCTGCTTGGCCAGCGCGCGGGCGCGCACGACGCCGCCGACGTCGGGTGAAACGACCACCAGGTTGCTGTAGTTGCGGCTCTTCAGGTCCGACAGCAGCACGGGCGACGCGTAAATGTTGTCGACCGGGATGTCGAAGAAGCCCTGGATCTGGTCGGCGTGCAGGTCCATCGTCAGCACGCCGACCAGATCCAGGGCTTCTTCGACATCCCGGTCGACAACATTTACGCGTCGCCCGTGCTGCTGTCGGACCTGAAGAGCCGCAAC
>SEEY01001138.1 GCA_004211235.1 Rubrivivax sp. | reverse complement strand
ATGTAGGCCTCGTTCACATCCACATTCACCTCGAGCGAGTCCATGTCGACGATGGTGCCGACGCCGGTGCGGGTAAAGCCGCCGCCGGCCGACAGCGGCGAAATGATTTCGCCCACCTGCGCCGCACGCGCCGTGACGATGCCGTCGAACGGGGCGCGCACCGTGGCGTAGTCGTAGTTCACCCGCGCCTGGCGCACGCCGGCCTGGGCAGCCTCCACCTGGCGCTGCGAAGCCTCGAGCTGCGCCTGGTAGGTCTTCACGGCGGTCACCGTCTGCTCCTGGCTCTGGCGCGTCGTCATGCCGCTGGCGGCGAGTTCAGCCTGGCGGCGCGCGTCGGCCTCGGCCTGCGCGAGCTGAGCGCGCAGCTGGCCTTGGTTGGCCTGCGCGGTGCGCACCTGGGCTTCCGCGGCCGCGAGGCCTGCCCTCAGGCCGGTGTCGTCCAGCCGGGCCAGCACTTGGCCCTTCCTGACCTTGAAGCCCTCGTCGATCAGCACCTCGGCCACCGTGCCGGTGATCTGCGCCGAGACCGTTGCCATGCGGCGTGCGGTGACATAACCCGTGGCCTGCAGCACCGCGCCGGCCGACGCGCCCTGCCCGTTCGCCTTGACCACGACGGTCTGCACCGGAACCGGCTTGTTGCCGGCGATGAACCACCATGCCGCACCGCCTGCCAGGGCCAGCAGCGCGACGGCGCCAAGCGCGCCCCACAGCCACTTCGGCGGCCCGCCGCCGTGATCGTCGCGGTTCGCGCTGTCGATGCGCAGTTCCTTCAGCAGTCCGGTATCGATGACGCGCTCCCCGTGGATTGATGCACCAAAAAGACCGGCGCATTGTGCACAGCGGGGGCCGCCAGCGGGCCTGGGGTTTCGACGAACGGCGGCCGGTGGCGGCAAATCGACGCCAGCGCGGATGAACGGCGGCTAGCTCTCCACCAGCCCGTTGCGGATGGCGTAGACCGTGAGCTCGGAGTTGTTCGTCAGCCCGAGCTTCTCCAGCACCCGCGCGCGGTAGACGCTCACGGTCTTGGGGCTGAGCATGAGCTCCTCGGCGATGTCCGACAGGCGCTTGCCCGAGGCGATCATCACGAGCGTCTGCAGTTCTCGGTCGGACAGCTTGTGATGGGCCTGCT
>SEEY01001137.1 GCA_004211235.1 Rubrivivax sp. | reverse complement strand
CCATCGGCGCGACGCCGCGGCTCTACACCGAGCTCTACCATCCGCTCGGCCTGAAGCTGGGCGTGGCGGACGACTGGTTCGTCTCCGGCTGGGCCGAGTCCAACCAGCGCAAGCAGATCATCTACAGCGAGGACGATCCGGACAACGCCTCGCTCGGCCAGGCGCGCATCGTGCGGCGCGACGGCTCGCTCGGCGTCGATCTCGGCCAGCCCTGGGGACGCTGGGGCGAGGTGCGGCTCGGAGCGATCAGCCAGATCCGTTACGCCAAGCCCGACCTGATCACGCTGTACGACCCCTCGATGGGCAAGCTGCGCTGGACCAGCTATGAACGCGGCGTCCGGCTGCGCACCGTCGTCGACCAGCTGGACTACGCCAACTTCCCGCAGCACGGCTACCGCTTCACCGCGGAGGCGACCGGCGGGCGGCAGGACAACCGAAATCTGAACAGCGGACGTTTCCTGCGCTTCAACGCGGAAGGCACCGTGGTGCGCAGCTTCGGCGGCCATACCGTGAGCGCGTACGCGCGTGCCATCGCCGCCAAGCAACCGGACGACACCGGCCTGGGCGGCTACACGCTGGGCGGATTCCATCAGCTGTCCGGCTATGCACCGAACCAGCTCAGCGGCAACGCGGTGCTGTTCACCCGTGCCACCTACTACCGGCGCCTGAACGACTCGCCGTTCCTCTCGCGCGGTTTCTTCGTCGGCGGCACGCTCGAGGCCGGCAACACCTGGGTCTCGCGCCGCGACTTCAGCGTCAAGGACCTGCGCTACGCCAGCAGCATCTTCCTGGGATCGGACACCGGCCTCGGCCCGCTGTATGTGGGCCTGGGTTATTCACCGCGCGGCGGCACCGCGTTCTACGTGTTCATCGGCAGGCCCTGAGCGCGCGACGCCAGGGCGCTGCGTGGAGGATCAGCGCACCGGCGCTTCGGGAGCGTCGGGCGTGTCGTCCTGGTCGTCCTGGTCCGGAGCGCTGGCGGCATCGTCCTCACGCGCTGATCCGTCCGACATCACTTCGTAGTCATCGTCATCGCGCAGCACCCGCGGCTCGCGATGGGCCCAGTCGTAGAGCTGCTCCGCGACGTCGTCCAGGCCCTGCTTGTTCAGCGCCGAGAACAGGGTGATGG
>SEEY01001136.1 GCA_004211235.1 Rubrivivax sp. | reverse complement strand
CGCCGGTGCCGCCTGTGCCGCCTGTGCCACCTGTACCGCCTGTGCCACCGGTCGATCCCGTCGAGCCGCTGGAGTCCGGGGAGCCGCCTCCGCCACCCCCGCCCCCGCAGCCACTCAGTGCCAGGCCCAGCACGGTGGCCAGCGTGGCGGCACCGCGGATCGCTTTCAACATCGCTTCACTCCCTGAATTCGCGAGGCAATGTAAGCGCAAATCCATGCGGCCCCGGGCCGCCATGACGCAAAGACGGCGGGTTACTTTTCACCCTCGCGCCTCAGCGCAGCGCGAGGTCGAGCGCGGTGCCCGCGAACACCGCGAAGCCCAGCCAGTGGTTGGCGCGAAATGCGCGGAAGCACTCGGCGCGGTGGCGGCGGCGGATCAGCGTGTAGTGCCACAGCGCCTGCGCCGCCGCGGCCGCGATGCCGAGCAGGAACCAGCGGCCCAGCCCCAGCCGCAGCCCCAGGCCCGCCCACATCGCCAGGTAGGCCCCGTAGAAGAACATGATGCCGGGCACGTCCCAGCGGCCCAGCGCGATGGCCGAGGAGCGCACGCCGATGCGCAGGTCGTCGTCGCGGTCCACCATCGCGTACTCGGTGTCGTAGGCCAGCACCCAGAACAGGTTGGCCACCAGCAAGGCCCAGGCCGACAGCGGCACCGAGCGCAGGTTCCACTCGGCGCCGCCCAGCGCCGCGGCAAAGGCCATCGGGATGCCGAAGGAGAAGGCCACGCCCAGTACCGCCTGCGGCATGGCCAGCACGCGCTTGGCGAACGGGTAGGCGATGGCCACGGCCAGCGCCGCGAAGCTCAGCAGGATGGCCGGCGGGTTGGTCGTCAGCACGAGGCCGAAGGACACCAGCGCAAGCGCGGCACCCAGGCCGAGCGCTTCCTTGACCGACACCGCGCCCGTCGTCACCGGCCGCTGCGCGGTGCGCTGCACATGGCGGTCGAAGTCGCGGTCGGCGACGTCGTTGACGCAGCAGCCGGCCGAGCGCATCAGCACCGTGCCGAGCGTGAACACGGCCAGCAGATGCCAGCCGGGGAAACCATCCGCCGCGATCCACAGCGCGGCCAGCGTCGGCCACAGCAGCAGCAGCCAGCCGGCGGGGCGGTCCCAGCGGATCAGCTGCAGGTA
>SEEY01000302.1 GCA_004211235.1 Rubrivivax sp. | reverse complement strand
ACCCTGGCCGCACGCGCCTTGACGGTGGGCCTGCCGGTCAGCCTCATGCCGCGTGCGTTCAAGTTGCCCAGGGGTTCGGGCTGGGTGCTGACCTGGGGCGGCCTGCGCGGCGGCATCTCGGTGGCGCTGGCCCTGTCGCTGCCCGGTGGCCCGGAGCGCAACATCGTGCTCGCGTTGACCTACTGCATCGTCGTGTTCTCCATCCTCGGCCGGGGCCTGACCATCGGCCGGGTGGTGCGCAGGTCGGTATTGCCGGCCTGACCGCACCACAGCTCGGGCACGGCGCTTGCCTGATCGGCCGGACGGCATCACGCCGAAGGAGCAGTCATGAACAACCCCTTGCGTCACGTGGGCCAGACAGCGCGGCCCGAAGAGGCCGAGCAGGCACCCAGCCAGCAGTCCGGCGATGCCCCAGCCCAGGGAACGCCGCAAAACCAGACGGACAACACGGGGCCCAACTCCTCGCCGCCGAGCGACAGCGAGCTGCAGCACCCGAAAACCGTCGGCACGACGGCACAGAAGCCGTCCGGCCCCTTGCCCGGAAAGAAGGACATCCCGGACCTGACACCGGGCGAGCCGCCACCGGAGTCGAGCGCCGGCTCTTGAGGCTGACGAGACAGGGCCGCCGCCGCGCCTGAGCACGGCGGCAAAAAGAGAAGGCCCGGCGCTCGCGCGCCGGGCCTTCCGTCGGTCTGCCAATCGAGTGGCCTATCGGGGCGACAAAGCTGGCTCGCGACGACTCAAATCTAGCTGCAGCCAGCCATTACAGCGATGCGGTCAAGGCCGCGGCCGGTCGTAGGCGCAGGCCTACGCGGCGTGATCGAAGCCACGTCTTGCGCGATTGGATCCGCGCGCCGCCGACGCGGGTGTTCGGAAACGGTGCTTTTCGACGCGGGCTCACGGCCGTTCCCTCTATGTTGGCGGCATGACGTACCGCCACCGCCGCCGCCTCCCGCCCCCCAGCCTGGCCCCGCGCCGCATCAATGCCGAACAGGGGCGGCCCTGCCTGGTCATCGACGACCGTTTCAGCGCCGAGCACCAGCCGGTGCAGGCCTCGCTGCAGCAGCTGGAGCGCTTCTCGGCGCTGATGGCTGCGCAGGGCTGGCCCGCGCACGTGGCTCGCCTGGCGTACGACCGCCTCTACGCCGGTGAACGCTTCGGCTTCGCCAGGCGCGTGGGCCGAGGTGAACTGCCCGGACTGGCGGCGCAATTGCTGGTCTCCTGGCGCGCCAGCCGCTGCGAGGCGCCAGCCCGCTGAGGGGTCACCCGGCGCCATGGCACCATCCCGGTCCATGACCGTCCACGTCGTCTGCCTTTGTGCCGCCTGGTGCCGCACCTGCGAGTCCTACCAGCAAGTCTTCGAAGCCGCCTGCGCGGAACTGCCCCAGGACGGGCTGCAGGTGCGATGGATCGACATCGAGGACGAAGCCGACCTGATCGGCGACCTGGACATCGAGACGTTTCCGACGCTGCTGATCGCCGATGACGAGCAGATCCGCTTCGCCGGCCCCCTGACGCCGCAGCCCGAGACGCTCAGGCGCGTGCTGCGGGCCCACCTGGCGGATGCCACGCCGGCTCGTGTCGCGCCGGAGTACGTGGAGCTGGCCAGTCGGCTCAGGGCGCTGGGTTGACGACCCGCGGCTTGCGCGGCGGCCACTTGATCGCAATGGCGTAGGCGGCGGAGGCGATCTGCTCGGTCGTCCAGTGGCGACTGAGCCAGATCGTCAACGAGGCATTGGTTAGATGCCACCAGGTCATGCTGCTTTTCGGCAGCTTCCACACACAGTCGCGCGAGACCCAGTAAGCCAACGATTCCGATGGCGTGGCGCGACCCTCCGCCGCAAAGAGGCCGGTCGCATAGCCATACGGATTCATCGGCTCCACCTTCGCTTCACCCGTCCCCCGCGCCAGCTCCCACACCCACGCCTGCTGCTCCGCCGTTGCCAGCTGAGCTGGCGGGGCTGGCATCGTCTCGAAACGGCTCAGGCCCAGCTCGTAGGCCAACCAGGGCGACAGCCCCACGCAAAGCAGCAGCACCCCTAGAACACCGGTCAAAAAGAGCAGCAGTTTTCGCATCGTGAGCCAGTTTGCAGCATGTCGCCCTACCTGTAGGACCGCACTGACATCCGCTCGGCACGACAGCCGGTGCCGCCCCTGGGAGCTGGCATCGACAGTGCAGGGATGGCTGAGTCTCCCCCCGCACCGCCCTCCCCCCCACCGCATGACCTGACGCCTGGTGGCGCGGCCACCGGCTTTCTTCGTGTCGCTTCCGGCCCGGAGGCGGCGGCGCCCGCGGTGCGCGCGGTGCAGTTCGGCGCCGAGCGCTTTGCCGAGCATGGCCGCAGCCTCGCGGCGGCGCAGCGTGTCGATGACGACAAGAGCAAGCCGCGCCCGTTCTTCCCGCGACTGAACAGCAATCTGCGGGTGTGGAGTGCCGCGCTGGAAGTGCTGTCCGAGCAGGGCCTGCAGGCCGACACCGATCCCGCACACGCCTGGCTGCTGGACAACGCGCGTCTCGTGCAGCAACAGCTCGACGAGGTGCTGCATGACCTGCCGCGCAGTTATTTCCAGCGCCTGCCGCGCCTGGCCGACGATCCGCTGCAGGGCCTGCCGCGTGTCTACGGCGTCGCCTGGGCCTGGGTCTCGCATGCCGACAGCTCGCTCGACATGACCCTGATGCAGCACTTCCTGGCCGGCCAGCACGACGCCGAGCCGCTGACGCTGCGCGAGCTGTGGGCACTGCCGTCCACGCTGCGCGTCGTGCTCGTGGAGAACCTGCGCCGCCTGGCCGAACGCGCCGCCTGGCGTCATCTCGGCCGGCGCGCGGCGCAGGCGCTGTTCGAGTCCCTGCCGCAGTCCAATGCCGAAGCCGTGCGCCGCCAGCTCGCCGACTGGCAGGCACGCTGGCCACGCGACCCCGCCTTGCAGGCGCTGGCACTGCGCCTGCATGAACGCCTCGTCGACCGCGCCCTGGGCCTGCCCGAGGAACGCGACGAAGCCGGCTCGCCCTGGACGGCCGCCCGCGACTGGATCAACGGGCTGCTGGACGACCCCGCCGCCGCCCAGGCCGCGGAGCAGAACGAGAGCGCGGTGGACCACCAGAGCATCCGCAATGCCATTGGCAGCCTGCGCCGCCTCGGCGCGGCCGACTGGGCAGCGCTGTTCGACGCGGTGCACCCGGCGCTCAAGGCGCTGAATCGCATCGACGTCTACCGCGAGGAGCACGAGAGCACGCAGGACCGCGCCATGCACGCCATCGAGGCCCTGGCCGCCCGTCACGGCGTGCCCGAGGTCGATGTGGCGCAGGTGCTGCGCCTGCTGTGCAGCGACCCCGCCTGGGCGCCTGACGCCGCCGAGCGCGCCCCGCTGCACTGGCTCACCGGCCGCGGCCGGACGCAGCTGCTCAGCGAGCTGCGCATCCGCGAGCAATGGCCCGAGCGTGCCGGCGAGGCGTTGCGGCGCCACCGCACGTTCATCTACCTGGCCAGCCTCGCGTTGCTCAGCGGGGCGGCGATGTGCCTGCTGCTGGCGCTGGGCCTGCCGGCGCAGGCGAGCTGGCCGATGGTCGTGGCCGCCACGCTGCTGGCAGCGCTGCCGGCCAGCGAGGCCATCATCGCGCTGGCCAACCGCATCATCAGCGAGAGTTCGCGGCCGCTGCGGCTGCCGCGCCTGGCCTGGCCCGGCGGCATTCCGCCGCAGGCGCGCACCCTCGTCGTCATTCCCTGCATGCTGACGCGGCCCAAGGGCATCACGACGCTGCTGGCACAACTGGAGCGCCACCACCTCGCCAACCTCGAGGCCGAAGCGCAGTTCGCGCTGCTCAGCGACTTCGGCGATGCCAAGGCCGAGCACCTGCCGCAGGATGCCGGCCTGCTGGCCCAGGCCCGCGCGGGCGTGGAAGCGCTCAATGCGCGCCACGGCCCCGGCAGCGCCGGCCTGCCGCGTTTCCTGCTGCTGCACCGGGAACGCCGCTTCAGCGAGACCGAGCAGCGTTGGATCGGCTGGGAACGCAAGCGCGGCAAGACCGAGGCACTGGTGGCCCTGCTGGCCGCCGACCCGGCCACGGCAGACACGGCGGCGCTGCCCGACCGCTTCGTCGACCTGGGCGCGCTCTCCACACCCGCGCCCGGCATCCGCCATCTCATCACGCTGGACAGCGACACGGCCCTGCCCCCCGGCGCGCTGCGCGAGCTGGTGGCCATCGCCGCCCACCCGTTGAATCGGCCGCGCGTCGAGACCTCGGCCGCCGGCGCCGTCACCGTCGTGCATGGCCACGGCATGCTGCAGCCGCGCGTCGCCGTGCCACTGGCCACCGCGGCCGGCAGCTCCACCGTCCACGGCACCTGGTTCCACAGCCTGTTCGCCGGCCAGCCGGGGCTGGACCCGTACAGCACCGCCGCGTCCGAGGTCTACCAGGACCTCTTCGATGAAGGCAGTGCCACCGGCAAGGGCCTGATCGACGTGCAGGCCGCTGCGCAGGTGCTGGCGCACCGGCTGCCCGAAGGCCAGGTGCTGAGCCACGATCTGCTGGAAGGCTCGCTGATGCGCTGTGCCGGCGTCAGTGACGTGGTGCTGGTGGAGGCCGCGCCCATGCATGCCGACGTCGCCGCCTCGCGCATCCACCGCTGGACGCGGGGCGACTGGCAGCTGCTGCCCTTCATCGGCCATCCGCGCCGCTGGGGCCTGCGCGCGGTGCATGTCTGGAAGATGCTCGACAACCTGCGCCGCAGCCTCGTCGCACCCGCGTCGCTGCTGCTGCTCATCACCTCCTGGCTCGGCCTGGGGCTGACGCCTGGCTGGGCGCTGGCCGCCGTCGCCGCGGCCTTCGGCGCCGGGCCGCTGATGGGCGCGCTCGCCGCCTGTGCACCGGCGCGCGACCGCATCTCGCTGCCGCGCTTCTACCGCCAGGCCGCCATCGAGCTGGGCCGCGCCGTGGCCGGCACCGCCTGGCACCTCGCCATGTTGCCGGCCGCCAGCTGGCTGCAGCTGGACGCCATCGTGCGTGCGCTGTACCGCCAGAAGGTCACGCGCCGCGGCCTGCTGGAGTGGACGACGGCCGATGCCGCGGAGGCCGCCGCCCGCGTCGACTGGAAATCGATGTGGCGCCATCACGGCAAGCTGAGCATCGCCACCGGCGTGCTGGCCACGCTGCTGGTCAATGCGAACTTCCTCGGCCTCGTCGTGGCCTGGCACATCGCGCTGCCGCTGCTGGCCGCGTGGCTGCTGTCGCCGGTGTGGATCGGCCTGGCCAGCCGGCCCCGCCCGCGGCCACGCCGCGAAGCCATCGCCGACGACGACCGCCACTACCTGCTCGGCGTCGCACGCGACACCTGGCGCTGGTTCGAGCGCTGGGTCACCGCCGATGACAACGACCTGCCGCCCGACAACGTGCAGTTCGACCCCGACACGGCCGTCGCCCACCGCACCTCGCCCACCAACATCGGCCTGTATCTGCTGTCGGCCTGCTGCGCGCGCGAGTTCGGCTGGCTGCACAACGTCGGC
>SEEY01001135.1 GCA_004211235.1 Rubrivivax sp. | reverse complement strand
GCCTCGGGCACGAAGGCCCGTGCCGTTTCCTCCAGCGCCTCTCGCACGACCGCCTGCAGCGGGCTTTCTCCCTGCTCCAGGTGGCCGGCGGGGTTGTTGAGCATCACGCCTTCGGGCGTGTCTTCCTCGACGAGCAGGTAGCGCCCGTCGCGGGCCACCACGGCGGCCACGGTGACGGCGGGTTTGAATTGGTCCACGGGTCTTCCTCTGCAATTGCTGGCGGGCATTGTGTAAGCTGGCGCGCAACCCCTGCCCCCGCAAGGAGCTTCCATGCAGATAGGCGTCCCGCGCGAGCGCGCGGCCGGAGAGACCCGTGTGGCCGTCACCCCAGAGACTGCCAAGAAGCTCAAGGCGCAAGGCCACGAGCTGCGCAGCGAATCGGGCGCCGGCGTGGCCGCGAGCGTCACCGACGCGGCCTACGAGGCGGTGGGCTGCCAGATCGTCGACCACGCCACGGCGCTCGCCAGCGAACTTGTGCTCAAGGTTCGCGCGCCCGGCGCCGACGAACTGGCGCTGATGCGGCCCGGCACGGCACTCGTTGGCATGCTCGACCCCTTCAACCGTGACGGCCTGCAGGCCATCGCGGCGGCGGGCCTGACGGCCTTCGCGCTGGAGGCGGCGCCCCGCACGACGCGCGCGCAAAGCATGGACGTGCTGTCCTCCCAGGCCAACATCGCCGGCTACAAGGCGGTGATGATCGCGGCCGACCGTTACCAGCGCTTCTTCCCGATGCTGATGACGGCGGCCGGCACGGTGAAGGCGGCGCGCGTCGTCGTGCTCGGCGTCGGCGTGGCGGGGCTGCAGGCCATTGCCACCGCCAAGCGGCTCGGCGCCGTCATCGAAGCCAGCGACGTGCGGCCGAGCGTGAAGGAGCAAGTCGAGTCGCTCGGGGGCAAGTTCATCGACGTGCCCTATGAGACCGCCGAGGAGAAGGAAGCGGCCGAAGGCGTGGGCGGCTACGCGCGGCCCATGCCGCCGAGCTGGCTGGACCGCCAGAAGCTCGAAGTGGCCAAGCGGGTCGCCGCGGCGGACATCGTCATCACGACCGCGCTCATCCCCGGCCGCCCGGCGCCGGTCCTGGTCACGGAAGACATGGTCAAGTCCATGAAGCCAGGTTCGGTCATCGTCGACA
>SEEY01000301.1 GCA_004211235.1 Rubrivivax sp. | reverse complement strand
TCAGGAGGGCGTCTTTCTGCGCTGCCCCTGAGCCCAGGCCGCGCCACCCCGGCGGGCGCTAACGCTGGCGCCAGGTGGGCGGCGGACATCACCAACGAGACGCCGCCCACCTGGCGCCAGCGTTAGCGCCCGCCGGGGTGGCGCGGCCTGGGCTCAGGGGCAGCGCAGAAAGACGCCCTCCTGACGGCAGGCTCCGCGCGGGCCCATCAAGGTCGGCCCGACACGCGTCAACGTCGATCCGTCACTGGCCAGGCAGGTCGCCGCGTTGCACGCATTGACGGTGACCGGCACCTCGACGCGCGGCGCAGGAAGGGCCACCGGCGGCACGGTGGGCTGAGGCGCACGGGGCGCCACGGTGCCGGGCCGCGCAGGCAGGGCCGGTGCGACCCAGGTGCGTTGCGAAGGCGGCGGCGACTGCGTCAGCCCGCCGAGGCAGGCATCCGCCACGCGCTGGCGCAAGGGCTGGAGCTTGGCAGTCACGACGCGTTGACGCTGCAGGTCGGTCGACGGCGAAGAAGCAGCGGCCGTCGGCCCGGCCGCGGCAATCGACTCCTCGGCGCTGTTCAGCGCCTGCAGCGCGGTGCGGCAGGCGGGTGACTTGGGCAGTTCCTCGGCCCTCGCGAGCGCGCTCGATGCGCACCCCACGGCCAACAGCACCGAGGCGCCGAGGCGCGAGACAGGCGACGCATTCATGATGTGCCGATCTTGCGCCGGTCGCCACGGCGCGGCGTGTAGGTCGGCGCCGCGCCGGTCACGACGCTCAGTCCGTCACGGCGAACAGCGGCCCCAGGTCGTGCCAGGCGTCGTAGCGCTCCAGTCTGGGCGAATAGAGGCTGGACACCGCGCCATCAAGATAGAGCGCCTCCCGGCAGTGCAACCCGTCGCGGAAGAAGCTGGCGAACTCGTGGAAGCTGACCGGCCGCTCGCTGATGACGAAGATGGCCTGCCCGCCCTGCGCGCAGACGCCGTTGCGGATGTAGCGCGAGGCCGACAACGGCCGGAACGCCTGGTGGATCTCGCCGTTCTTCAGCAGCAGCGGGCCGGACTGCGTCGCGTAGAGAACGCCGTCATGCGAGGTCGCCGCGTAGTCGACGGCATCGACGACGCGGGCGCCCTGGGCATCGATGAGGAAGACGCCGTTGGGCTTCAGGAAGAAGTTGCCCTGGCCAACACGGTCCTCCAGGTTCAGCGGCGCCAGCTCGCGACCGTCGATGACGAGCAGCCCGACCGGGCCGCCGTCTGCGTGAAACATGCCTGCGTTCATGCCGAAGCTGAGCGTCCTGCCCTGCCCCTTCAGCCAGGCGGCGAGGCGGTCCAGGCGGCGCAAGGGCCGGCCCAGGTCGTCTCGCCAGAACAGGCGCAGCTGCTGCGTGGCCAGGTCGACGCGCACGACGGTGAAGGGCTCGCGGCCCTGGGCGCTGGCGAGGAGGCTGGTGAACGCCAGCGCGCCTGCGGCCGCCAGCGCCAGCCACGCCCGCCACGTCCGCCTCATGGGCCGGCACCGCGCAGCGGCTTCAACAGGTAACGCAGGCCGTTGATGTCCAGCTCGTGCATCAATGCCAGCAGCCGCCCGATCTCACCCTTGGGAAAGCCCTCGCGCGCAAACCACGCGAGGTAGTTGCTCTGCAGATCGGCGATCAGGCGGCCCTGGTGCTTGCCGAACGGCATCTCGGTGGCGACGAGTTTGAGCAGGTCTTGCGCGTTCATGCGGGCAGTGTGCCAGTCAGTGGATGCGCCCTCCCGGACGCCGGGGCACCGAGCGGGCCAGTTCGTGGCCCTTCAGACCCTCAACCGGTAACCCACGCCCGCCTCGGTCACCAGCCATTGCGGCCGGTTCGGGTCCGCCTCGATCTTCTTGCGCAGGTTGGCCATGTGCACGCGCACGTAGTGAACGTCCTCGGCGTGGCCCGGGCCCCAGACGGCCTTGAGCAGGTGCTGGTGGGTCAGCACGCGGCCGGGCACGGTGGCGAGTTCCTGCAGGAGGCGGTACTCGATGGGCGTGAGATGCAGCTCCTCCCCGGCCCGCATCACGGTACGCAGGGACCGGTCCACGGCCACGTCGCCGAAGCGGAAGACCGGGTCGGCCGCGCCGCTGCCGCCCGCGTGCCGGCGCAGCTGCACGCGCACCCGGGCGAGCAGTTCGGGCACGCCGAAGGGCTTGACGAGGTAGTCATCGGCGCCGGCGTCCAGCGCCTGCACCTTGCGCTCCTCGCCCTCGCGGGCAGACAGCACCAGGATGGGCGCCGGTGACCAGCCGCGGAACTCGCGGATGAAGTCCAGGCCGTCGCCGTCCGGCAGGCCGAGATCCAGCACGACGAGTTCGGGCCGACGCGTGGCCGAGTCGATGAGGCCGCGCTGCAGCGTCGCCGCCTCGAACACCTCCAGGCCTTCGCTTTCAAGTGCCATGCGCACAAAGCGGCGGATCTCCGGCTCGTCCTCGATCATCAACACGCGGGCGGCACTCACTCTGGGCTCTCCACGGGAGGCTGACCGAGGGGAAGCTCGATGCGGACACAGGCCCCGCCGGTGGCGGCATTGTGGGCGCTGATGCGCCCGCCATGCGCCTCGACGATGGCTTTCGCAATGGCCAGGCCGAGGCCGACGCCGGGCGTGGCGCTTTCGCGGTCGCCGCGCTCGAACTTGTCGAACAGCTGGGCCTCGCGTCCGGCGGGAAAGCCGGGGCCGTTGTCGGCGACGTCGATCTGCACAACGCGGCCCGCCAAGCGCGCGCCGATTCGGATGGCGCCGCTCGCGTACTTCGCCGCGTTCTCGAGCAGGTTGACGAGGACGCGCTCGATGAGCACGGCGTCCAGCTCGACCAGCGGCAGGTCCGCCGGCAGGTCGACGTTCACCTCGCGGCCGGCCAGCGCCTCGTCCAGCCCGGCGAGCGTGCTGCCAACCACCTCCTGCAGCGGCAGCCACTGGCGGTTCAACTGCACGGTGCCGGACTGCAGCCGCGCCATGTAGAGCAGGTTGGCCACCAGCGCACTCATGCGCAGCGCCGAGCGACGCATGGCGTCGGCCACGTCGCTCTGCGGCTCGCTCAACGGGGTGAGCCTGAGGGCATCGGCCAGGCCCACCAGCGCGGCCAGCGGCGTGCGCAGGTCGTGCGAGATGGCGGTCAGCAAGGAATTGCGCAGGCGCTCGCTTTCGATCTGCAGCGTGCTGCCCTGCGCGACGTCGATGTAGTGGATGCGCTCCAGTGAAATCGCCAGCAGCGCAGCGCAGGTGTCCAGCAGCTCGCGCTCTTCGGGCGACCAGCGCCGGCCCGCCCCCTGCACCGCCAGCACGCCGCGCAGCCGCATCGGCGCGCGTAGCGGCAGCATCAGGCAGGGGCTGGCCGGCAGGGTGTCGGTGCCTTGCCCGGCTGGCTGGGCATGGTCGAAAGCCCATTGGGCGACGCCGAGGTCGGGCTGGGCGCTGCCCCCCGGCAGCACGGCCAGCACCTCGCGACCCGGCGCAGCACCGGCCGGCGGCGCAAGCACGGCGGACGCCGCGCCGAACTCCGCGCGCAGAAAGCGCATGCCGATCTCGGCCACCTGCCCGGGCACCAGGGCGGCGCCCAGGTCGCGCGACATCGCATAGAGCCCGCGCACGCGCCGCTCCCGCTCCTGAGCCGCGCGCGCCTGCACCTGCAGCCCCGCCGCCAGCTGGCCGATGACCAGGCCGACGAGCAGCAGCACGGCGAAGGTCACCAGGTACTGCGCGTCGCCCACGGCGAAGGACCAGCGCGGTTCGACAAAGGCGAAGTCGAACGCCGCCACGCCGAGCAGCGCCGCGAACGCGGCCGGTGCGCGGCCGAAGCGCAGGGCCACGCCGACGACGTTGAGCAGATAGAGCATGGCGATGTTGGTGGGCGCCATGTAGCCGAGCAGCAGCTGCGCTGCCGCCGTCGTCAGCGTGATGCCGGCCAGCGCCGCCACGTAGCCGGGCCAGGCGCGCCAGGCGAACCCGGCGCGGGGTGTCGATGGCAGCCGCTCGCCGGCCGCGGCGGGCAGGGCCACCTGCAGCACGTCCATTTCGTCGGCCAGCCGGCTCAGGGCCTCGGCAAGGGAAGGCCGGCCGGGCCAGCGCCAGGCCTGCTCACGCCGGCCGACGACGAGGCGGGCCAGGTTGTGCTCGCGGGCATAGCCGACCAGCGCCGCGGCCACTTCCGGCGCCGACAGCTCGGCCGTGCGCGCACCCAGGCTCTGCGCGAGCTCGAGCGTGCGCTGCAGCCGCTGGCGGGCCGTATCGTTCAGGGAACGCGCGGTCTGCACGTGCACGGCATGCCAGTCCAGCCCGAGCTGCCGGGCCAGCCGGGCAGCGGTGCGCACGACCTTGTCGCTGGCCGCGCCCGGACCGACGCAGGCCAGCAGCGACTCGCGGTTGGGCCAGACGGTCTGGGTCGCCACATCCGCATGCTCACGCCGCCAGGCCTGCATCTGGCCGTCCACCCGGTCCGCCGTGCGGCGCAGGGCCAGCTCGCGCAGCGCCAGCAGGTTGCCCTTGCGGAAGAAGTTCTTCGCGGCACGCTCCGCCTGACTGGCCAGGTAGACCTTGCCCTCCTTCAAGCGCTGCAGCAACTCGTCGGGCGGCAGGTCTACCACGACCACCTCGTCGGCCGCGTCGAAGACCTTGTCAGGCAGCGTCTCCCAGACGCGGATGCCGGTGATGCCGCCGACGATGTCGTTCAGGCTCTCCAGGTGCTGCACGTTCAGCGTCGTCCAGACCTCCAGGCCGGCCTCACGCAGCTCCTGCGCGTCCTGCCAGCGCTTGGTGTGCCGCGAACCGGGCGCATTGCTGTGGGCCAGTTCGTCCAGCAGCAGCACGCCACCGGGCTCGGCCGCGGCCCAGGCCAGCGCGGCGTCGAGGTCGAACTCCCGCAGCGTGCGGCCCTTGTGCTCAAGGTCGCGCAGCGCCAGGCGCGGCAGGTCGCGTGCGATGCCCTCGGTGTCCGAACGCCCGTGGGTCTCGACCACTCCGACGCGAACCGCCCTGCCCTGGCGCTGCGCCACATGCGCGGCGGCCAGCATGGCGAACGTCTTGCCGACGCCGGCATTGGCGCCGAAGAAGATCTTCAGCCGGCCGCGCCGGGCCGCGGCTTCCTCGCGCTGCAGCCTGGCCAGCAGTTCGTCGGGGTCCGGACGCTCGTCAGACATGCCGGCTCAGAGCCAGCCGAGACGCTTGAACCGCCAATACAGCGCGCCGCTGACGACGGCAATGACGCTCAGCGCCATCGGGTAGCCGAACGCCCACTTCAGCTCGGGCATCTTCTCGAAGTTCATGCCCCAGATGCCGGCCAGCGCGGTGGACGCGGCAAAGATGGCAGCCCAGGCGGCCAGGCGCTTGGTGACCAGGGATTCGTCGATGGTGACCAGCGTGAGGTTGACCTGCGTCGCCGCGATGATCGTTTCGCGTGCGGCATCGATGCCCGCCTGGGCGTGGCGCAGCGTCGTGAGCCGCTGCTTCAACCCGAACAGCTGCTGGACGACCGCCTGCCGGTCCTGGCGCGGCTGGAACATCGTCGCCTCCAGCTGCTCCAGCTCGGCCTCGATGGCGTCGATGAGCGGGAAGTAGCGGTCCACGACCGCGTCCATCAGCGCGTAGAAGACAAAGCCCGGCCCCTGGCGCAGGAGCTCGGGCTCGCGTTCGGAGCGGCCACGAACGCCGAGGAAGCCCTGGGTGCTGCGGTGCCGCACCGAGACGATGAAGCGCGCGCCGACGAAGACGTGAACCTCGCCCACCTCCAGCCCGTCGGGGCCGGCTTCGAGCAGGTGCATGGCCGCAAACAGCATGTCGCCGTACTCCTCCAGCTTGGGCCGCTGGTGGCCCTTGCGGGCATCTTCGACAGCCAGCGGCGGCAGGTTCAGCTCGCGCTGCAGCAGCTCGAGTTCGTCGTCGCCCGGGTCGCGCAACGCGATCCACACAAAGCCGCTCTGGCTTTCGAGCGCCTCGGACACGCCCGCCAGACCCGGCTCGGCGACGATGCGGCCATCCACGTACACGGCGCTGTTGATCAGCATGAAAGTCGGCTCCGATTCATCTTTCTGTCATCGTCGCATGCTCCAGCGCGAGGTTCAGGCCCAGCACATTGACGCGCGGCTCGCCGAGGAAGCCGAGCGAGCGCGACTCGGTGTGGGCGTCCACCAGCGCCCTCACCTGCGCCACCGGCAGGCCGCGCACGCGGGCAACGCGGGCGAGCTGGTAGTCGGCGGCGGCGCGGCTGATGTGGGGGTCCAGGCCGCTGGCCGATGCCGTCACGAGATCCACCGGCACCGGCGCCGTGTTGCCGGGGTCCGCCGCGCGCAGGGCCTGGATGCGCGCCTTGACCGCTTTGAGCAGCGCGGGCGCCGTGGGCGCGAGGTTGGAGCCGCCTGAGTTGGCCGCGTTGTAGGGGCCGGGCGCGGTGGCGGACGGGCGACTCCAGAAATGACCGGGGTCGGTGAAGGCCTGGCCGATCAGTTCGGAACCGACGGCCTGGCCATGGTCGACCACGACGCTGCCGTTCGCGGCGCGCGGGAACAGTGCCTGCGCGATGCCGGTGACGGCCAGCGGATAGGCCAGGCCGGTGATGAGGCTGAGCGCGACAAACAGTGTCAGTGCGGGGCGGAGTTGGGTGTTCATGAGAAGAAGCCGGCAATGAGGAGGTCGATGGCCTTGATGCCGATGAACGGCACGATGACGCCGCCCAGGCCGTAGACCAGCAGGTTGCGGCGCAAGAGTGCGGCGGCGCCGATGGCGCGGTAGCGCACGCCCTTGAGCGCCAGCGGGATCAGCACGACGATGATCAGCGCGTTGAAGATGACGGCGCTGAGAATGGCCGAGTCGGGGCTGCTCAGGTGCATGACGTTGAGCGCGCCCAGCTGCGGATAGGTCGACACGAAGGCCGCCGGCAGCACGGCGAAATACTTGGCCAGGTCGTTGGCGATGCTGAAGGTCGTCAGCGCGCCACGCGTCATCAGCAGCTGCTTGGCCGTCGCGACCACCTCGATCAGCTTGGTCGGGTTGCTGTCCAGGTCGACCATGTTGCCGGCCTCCTTGGCGGCCTGCGTGCCGGTGTTCATTGCCACGGCCACGTCGGCCTGGGCCAGCGCGGGGGCGTCGTTGGTGCCGTCGCCGGTCATGGCAACGAGCCGGCCCTGCGCCTGATGCTCGCGGATGAGCGCCAGCTTGGCTTCGGGCGTGGCCTCGGCAAGGAAATCGTCGACGCCGGCTTCTGCGGCAATCGCCGCCGCGGTCAGCCGGTTGTCCCCGGTGACCATCACCGTCTTGATGCC
>SEEY01001134.1 GCA_004211235.1 Rubrivivax sp. | reverse complement strand
ACCCGCTTGAAGGCCGAGTACAGCGGATTGCCGAAGAAATATGGCACCTGGCCGAGCAGCGTCAGGATGCCCGACAGGAAGAGGTCGAAGTTGCCGCTGGCAAGCCGCGTGCCCTGCGCCGGGCTGGCGCAGCGCACATAGCGCTGGATCTGCAGCCGCTTTTCGCGCAGCAGCCTGGCCAGGCTGCGCAGTTGCGCCCGCTGTTCCTCGTGGGCGCCGGCAAGCTCGGCCAGCACCCGCGCCGCCTCGGCCGGGTCGGCGTCGCCGGTGCCTTCGAACGCATACGCATAGTCGCCGATCAGCGCGTCGAAGTCGCCCAGGCACAGCAGGTCGGCCACCAGCCCGCCGCGCGAATGCGACACCAGGCTGATCTGGGCGCCGGCCGGCAGGGCAGCGGCCAGTTGCAGCGCATTCTCGATCGGGCTTTCCGACAGCGTCCGGTGCTCGAAGCCGTAGATGCCCCCGGTAAATTGCTGTTCCAGCGCCGACCACAGCGCCGGATTGGCGCCGCGCAGGTCGCCGAAACTGCCGGGCGTGTTCGACGCGGTGCCGTGGATGAAGACCAGGATGGGAAAGCGCACCGGGTCCGGCAGCGTGCTGCCGCCGCCGAACACGGCCGGCCGCAGCGCGGGGCTGGCGCTGTCGGCGCCGCTCCAGCGATAGAGGCCGGGGCCAGGGTCGGCCAGCCGGCTTTCGATAGCCATCATCAGCGCCTTGGTGCCGGCCCAGCTGATGCCGAGTTCGGCCGGGCGCGCCAGCTGCGCCGCCAGTGCCAGCACCGGGTCGGCACGCCCGACAACAAGCGTGCTGACCTTGCGCAGCAGCCCGCCCGCCGCCTCGCCCAGAAAGCCGCGCGCCTGCGCCCCTTCGACCCGCAGCTTTTCCAGCAGCACCGTGCCGTCCGGTCCCAGCAGGGCCGGCCGGCTGACCCGCAGCGTCGCCTGCAGCCGGGCCGCGCTGCTGATGAAGATGCTGCCGTCGGTCAGCTCCATCACCACCACTTCATCGGCGCCGGCATCGTGCCGCTGCCCGGCAACGCCATCGGCCAGGGCGGCGCCGCGCGCCAGCGCGTCGACTTCCCAGGTTTTCACAGGCGTCAGGAAACCGGCAGGCAACTCGCGATCCATGAAGGGG
>SEEY01001133.1 GCA_004211235.1 Rubrivivax sp. | reverse complement strand
GCCGGCAAATCCATCGGCGCGACGGGCGGGCATGGCGACCCCACCAACGGGCTCGCCATCAGCCTGCGCGGCGACCCGGGCCCGGTCGAGGGCGTCATCAATGGCGCCGACGAGGCCCGCAAGGCAGTGCGCCAGCGCTACAAGGAAGGGGCCGATCTCATCAAGCTGACCGGCACGGGTGGCGTGTTGAGCATGGCCACAAATGGCGTCAACCCGCAGTTCACCGACGCCGAGCTGACGGCCGTCGTCGAGACGGCGCGGGACTATGGTTTTGTCGTCGCGGTGCATGCCCACGGCAAGGACGGCATGCTGCGCGCCATCCGTGCCGGCGTCGACTCCATCGAGCACGGCTCCTACCTTGACGACGACGTGGTGGCGGCGATGAAGCAGCACGGGACCTGGCTTGTGCCGACGCTGTCGGCCGGTCGCTTTGCCAGCGAGAAGGCCGAGCAGCCGGGCTACTTCCCCGAGATCGTCCGCCTCAAGGCCAAGTCGGTCGGCATCATGGTGCAGCAGGCGCTGGCCCGGGCCTGGAAAGGCGGCGTGAAGATCGCCTTCGGCACGGACGCCGGCGTCAGCCCGCATGGCAGCAATGCCAAGGAATTCGGCTACATGGTCGAGGCTGGCATGCCGGCGATGGCCGCGCTGCAGAGCGCGACCATCAATGCCGCGAAGCTGCTGCGCCAGGAGGGTCAGCTCGGCGCCATCACGCCGGGTCGCTGGGCCGACATCGTGGCTGTCACGGGCGACCCGCTGGCGGATATCAGGCTGATTGAGAAGGTCGATTTCGTCATGAAAGCCGGGCGGGTCGTTCCCGCGGGTGGCTGACAACGTTGCCTGCGGGTTCGCCTCGCCCCGCGGATCGGTGCCCTCAGGGATTGCCCCGCGTTGACCCGTTAGCGCAAAAACGAAACACTGTTCCAACTGCTCGCTGAGACGCCGCCACCACCGCATGCTGCCGGGCATGCGAGGTGACGACAGCCGATGCAGTGCGGTGCGCCTGCTGTGCCCGCTCCCTTCCTGACGCCCGAGCGAGCCGGTAGCCGCACGGGCCGAAGCGACCCTCTCGGCCTGCCGCCGATACCCGACTCCTGACTGCTGTTGCGCTGTGCGCCTGACCCCTGACGGGCCGGGTGC
>SEEY01001132.1 GCA_004211235.1 Rubrivivax sp. | reverse complement strand
CGAACTTGCCGACGCGGATCTTGGGGCCCTGCAGGTCGGCCATGATGGCCACCGACTTGCCGACGCGCTCGGCCGCGGCACGAACCATCGTGGCGCGATCGATGTGGTCCTGCGCCTTGCCGTGCGAGAAGTTCAGCCGCACGACGTCGACGCCGGCGCGGATCATCCTCTCCAGCACCTCCGGCGTGTTGGAAGCGGGGCCGAGGGTGGCGACGATCTTGGTGGCGCGGGTCATGGCGTGTCTCAACTTGTTCGGGGGGCGCGGAATTATGGTCCGCTGCGGCCTCGCCAAGTTTCGCCGCGTTTCAGTGCGTGGCGGCAACGAGAAGCTTCTCGAAGAAAACGCTCAGCGGGTCGAGCGCGTAGCCGCCGAACGGGGGGCACTCGACGTAGCCGAGCCGGCGGTACAGCGCCAGCGCCTCGGGCTGGTGGATGCCCGTCTCCAGCCGCGCGAGATGCACGCCGCGCTCGAGCAGCTCCGCTTCGAGCCGCGCCATCAGCTGCCTGGCCACGCCACCGCCACGCGCGCTTTCGAGCACGTACAGGCGCTTGATCTCGCCGTAGGCCTCGCCTGCCTGCCCGTCCTCAGCCGCGTGAAGCTTGACGCCGCCGCAGCCCACCAGCGTCTGGCCAACCCAGAACCCCCAGAACGCACCGTTGGGCGGACGCAGGCCGTCGGCCGGCTCGAAGTGGTTGCTCTCACTCGGGTAAAGGGCACTCATCAGCGCCTCGGACCTGGCCATCAAGGCTTGCGCGTCGGCGTGGGCGGGGTCCAGGGGAGCGAGGCGGCTGGTCAGGTTGGCGGTCATGGTGGTTGGCTACCGCTTAAAGCGCGGGCACTGTCATGGCGAGCAGGTAGCGCGCGGGCTCGGTGCCGGGGTTGGCAAAGATGGTGCGTCCGAGGCAGCGAAAGCTGATCGAGTCGCCGGCGTCCAGGTCGAAAGCCTGGCCCTGCAGCGTGAGGCGGACACGCCCGTCGAGCAGGCACAGGTGGTGCTCCAGCCGCGCCACGGTGGGCTCGTCGTAGGCCAGCTCCGCGCCCGGCTTGAGCCGCGCCTCGATGACCTCGGTGGCGAAGCCGGCCAGCGGCGGGCAGCGCATCAGCCGTTCGAAGCCGCTCTGCTGGTCATGCCAGCGG
>SEEY01000300.1 GCA_004211235.1 Rubrivivax sp. | reverse complement strand
GTCGAGGATGTAGGGCAGCACCTGGGCGCGCCTGTCGGCCGGCAGCGCCGAGATGTCGAGCCAGGAGCGCATGCGCCAGAAGCGGTCGATGCCGTCGGCCATCTCGCGCGTCGTGAAGCCGGCGAGCGGCTCGACGACGGCACCGGCCTGCTCGAAGGTGCGCGCTGCGGCGGTGACGGCGGCAGCGACTTCGGGCTGAACGGCATCGCCCCAGCCGGCATCGAGCATCAGGCCGATGCGCAGCTTCTGCAGTTCAAGCGGCCGCAGCAAGACCTGGCCTGGCGGCAGCTGGGTCGGGTCGCGCGCATCGGGTTTGGCCAGTGCCGCCAGCATCAGCGCGGCGTCTGCCACCGTGCGGGTCAGCGGCCCGGCGACGCGGCCGGCATAGCCCGGCTTGATGGGCACGCGGCCGTGGCTGGGCTTGAGGCCGACCAGGCCGCACCAGCCCGCCGGCAGGCGGATGGAGCCGCCGATGTCCGTGCCCAGATGCAGCGGGCCGTAGCCGGCCGCGGCCGCAGCGGCGGCGCCGGCGCTGGACCCGCCAGGCGTCATGGCGGTGTTCCAGGGGTTGCGCGCCGGCTCGGCGTACAGGCTGGACAGGCCGGAGCTGAGCATGCCGTAGTCAGGCATGGTGGTGCGCGCCCAGGCAATGGCACCGGCCTCGCGCAGACGCGCGGCGGGCGGGGCTTCGAAGTCGGCGGTCGCGCCTTCCGCCGTCGCTGCGGTGCCGAGCCGATAGGCAGCGCCGGGCACGGCGATGTTTTCCTTCAGCGTGACGGGCACGCCGTCCAGCGGCAGCGCGGTGCCGGCCTGCCAGCGGGCCTCGCTCGCCCGGGCGGCGGCGAGCGCGCCTTCCGCGTCCACCGCGCACAGCGCGTGCAGCTCGCCTTCGCGCGCGGCGGCATGCGCCAGCACGGCCTGCATGACCTCCACCGGCGACAGCGCGCCGGAGCGATAGGCCGCCAGCAGTTCGGCCGCGCTGAGGTCGATCATCGGCCGATCACTTCTTCAGCTTCTCGGCCGCCTTCAGCATCGCGTCGATGTGGCCGTCCGGGTCCATGCTGGCGTGCACGGCGGCAACCTTGCCGTCGGGCGCGATCAGGTAGGACACCCGGTCGGCCATGGTGCCGGGCACCATCTTCAGGAACACGTCGTAGTCCTTGATCACCTTGCCGGCCGCATCGGCGGCGACGGCGAACTTGTTGCGGCAGGCCTCGACGCTGAACTTCTTCAGCGTGTCGATGTTGTCGTTGGACATGCCGATGACGGTGGTGTTGAAGGCCTTGAACTTGTCCGTCGCCTCGGCGAACTGGTGCGCCTCGACCGTGCAGCCGCTGGTGAAGGCCTTGGGATAGAAGTACAGCACCACGGGGCCCTTCTTGAGGGCCTCGGCGAGCGTGAACTTGAAGGCCTGGCCGCCCACGGCAGCCTCGGCGCTGAAGTCAGGCGCCTTGGCGCCCACGGCCAGCGCGGCATGGGCGGAAGGGATGGCAAGGGCCACAAGCAGGGCCGTCAGCAGTCGGGACATGAGCTCACCTCGGTGATGGGGTGGCGCAGGATAGCCAAGCTGCCATTCCCCGCGAGCGCGATTGGTCAAGGCGCCCGCAACAGGCCGTCGGCAAGCCACTGCCCGAACCCGTGCCGCATGAGCACGTGCTGCTCGCCTGGCGCCAGGCGAGCAGCACGTGCTCATGCGGCACGGGTTCGGGCAGCTCCGGCTGGTCGCTGTGGTCTTCGGGGTCCCATTCACGCAGCACGCGCCAGGCGGGTTCGATGGCATGCGTGAGGGTCACACGCTGCGCGCTGGGGTGCAGCTGCAGCACCAGGCCGGCCCACTCCTCGGCGTCGAGCGCGGCGAGCGTCGCCATGTCCAGCAGCGGCGCCTCGGCCGCATCGAAGGCGCCGCGCAGCGCCCAGTCCATGCGGGCGAAGTCGACGAGGCTGGCGTGGGGCACGAGGTCGCCATCCGCCTCGGCCATGAACGCTGCCAGCTCATGGCCGAACCAGCGTATGGACGGATGGCGGCTGGGCTGCGCGGCGATGTAGGCGCGGGCCAGCGCATCGAAGGCGTCGTCGCCCAGCGCGCGGGCGAGCACGGTGTAGTTGTCCGCCAGCGCGGCGATGAGGCGGGCGCGGTAGGCGTGGCGGTAGACCTCCAGGCCGAGCGCGAAGTCGCCTGCCAGCAGCTGGCTGGCGTCGCCTTCGTCGCGGATGGCGGCGGCGAGCGCCTGCTGTTGCCAGGCGACGCTCATGACGCGGCGGCGGCCAGCCGGCGGGCGACGGCCAGCTCTTCGAGCAATTCGGCCAGCGGCGGGATGTGGTCGTCCCGCTCGATCATCGTCGGCACGCGACCAAAGCGCTTCAAGGCGTGCTCGTACAGCGCCCAGACCTCGGGCCGCACGGGGTGGTCATGCGTGTCGATGACGATGTCGCCGCGGTCCTCGTGGCCGGCGAGGTGGATCTGCGTGACGTGCTCGACGGGGATGGCATCGAGGTATGTGACGGGGTCGAAACCGTGATTGCGGCCCGAGACGTAGACGTTGTTCACGTCCAGCAACAGCTTCGCGCCGGTGGCCTTCAGCAGCTGCGCGATGAAGTCCCACTCGCTCATCTCGTCGGCCGAGAAGCGCACGTAGCTGGACACGTTCTCCAGCACGAGCGGGCGGCCGAGCACGTCCTGCACTTCGGCAATGCGACCGCCGACATGATCAAGCGCCGCGCGCGTCAGCGGCACCGGCAGCAGGTCATGGAGCTGGCTGTGGGCGTCGGCGCTCCAGCAGAGGTGGTCCGACACCCAGCCGGGTTCCAGCCGGTCGGCCAGCGCCTTCAGCTCGCGCAAGTACGCCAGGTCCAGCGGCGCGGGACCCGCCACCGACAGCGACACGCCGTGCATGACCAGCGGATAGTCCGCACGGATGCGCTCCAGGTGCGTGATCGGCGGGCCGCCGGGCACCAGGTAGTTCTCGGAAATGATCTCCAGCCAGTCGGGCTTGGCGGCGGCATCCACACCGGCCTCGAAGGCGGCGTAATGCTCCGTGCGCAAGCCGAGGCCAAAGCCTTGGATGTGGGTCATGTTGGCTAAAGAATGGCGAGGCGCCATCGGCGACACGCCTCATCCAGCGGCACCGGCGGAACCGGCTTTGCCGGGCCGCTCGGTGCGCCCCCTTGAGGGGGAAGCGCGAGAGCGCTTCGGGGGTGGGCTTATTTCTCGACCTTGCCGCCAGCCTTGGTGCACTCGTCGGCGCTGGCCTTGTTGACCCAGCCCTGGCCCTTGCAGCCGTTGTGGCCCTTGCAATCGCTCTTGGCAGTCTTGCACTCGGAAGTGCCCTTGCAGCTGTTCACGCCGGAGCACTTGACCATGCCGTCGGCGGCCATGGCGGCGGTCGGAACGGCGGTGGCGAACAGGGCGGCAGCGGCGGCGGCAATGCCCAGGCCGGTCTTGAGGGATGCGTTCATGTGACTCTCCAGAAGATTGAAGTGGTTGAAGATCGGTTCACCCAGGTCGTGCCGGAAAACCCCGGCATCGACTTGCCAACGTCTGTCGGGCGTCGTCGCCACTCCTTACAGCCGGCCCGGCGGATTCTGATGACATGCCGTTATGGCTGCAATGGCACGTGGCATTCGTCGGCACCCGGTGCTGCAGCTAGAGTCCGGCGGCTTGACCCCCCATTCCCCATGCTGAACACCGAAACCCCGAGCACGCGTCACACCGACCTGGACAGTTACGCCACGCCTGCGCTGCTGGATGCCTTCATCGACGACCAGACCGCCGCCGTCGCCGCCGTCAAGGCCGCCGCACCGCAGCTGGCCGCCGCCGTGGATGCCGCGCTGCCACGCATCCGCGCGGGCGGTCGGCTGCTGTACGCCGGCGCCGGCACGTCCGGCCGCCTGGGCGTGCTGGACAGCGTGGAGCTGTACCCGACGTTCTCCTGGCCGCGCGAGCGCGCCGTCGCCGTCATTGCCGGCGGCCCCGGCGCGATGTTCGTCGCGGTCGAGGGCGCGGAGGACGACCGGGCCCAAGGCGCGGCCGACCTTGCCGCGCTCAACCCCGGGCCTAACGACGTTGCCCTGCTGCTCGCCGCGTCCGGCGGCACGCCCTATGTGCTGGGCGCCATTCAAGCCGCGCGCGCGGCCGGCGCGCTGACCATTGGCATCGCCAACAACCCCGGCGCGCCGGTCGCGCAGCAGGCGGAGATCGGCGTCATCCTGGACACCGGCGCCGAGGTGATCTCGGGCAGCACGCGGCTGAAGGCCGGCACGGCGCAGAAGATTGCGCTCAACACCTTCTCGTCCGCGCTGATGGTCAGGCTCAACAAGGTCTACGGCAACCTGATGGTGGACCTGAAGGCGACCAACGTGAAGCTGGTGAAGCGGGCCGTGGCGCTGACGATGCGCGCATCGGGCGCGAGCGAGGCGGATGCGCAGGCGGCGCTTGGGCAGTGCGACAACCACGTCAAGACGGCGCTGGTCATGCTCAAGCGTCGCATCGATGCGGCTCAAGCCCGTGCGCTGCTCGACGCCGCCGAGGGCAGTGTGAGCGGCGCCCTGTCTGCATGAGCATGCGCTCGCCTTGGGGCTGGATCCCCAGCCTGTATTTTGCCCAGGGCCTGCCCTATGTGACGGTGATGTCGCTGTCGGTCGTTCTCTACAAGAACCTCGGCATCTCCAACACCGACATTGCGCTCTACACCAGCTGGCTCTATCTGCCCTGGGTGCTCAAGCCGCTGTGGTCGCCGCTGGCCGAGCTGTTCGGCACCAAGCGCAGCTGGATCGCCGTGCTGCAGTTCTTCGTCGGCGCGGCGCTGGCCGGCGTCGCGCTCACCATCCCGACGAGCCAGGCCTTCCAGCTGTCGCTGGCCGTGCTGTGGCTGATGGCTTTCGCCTCGGCTTCGCACGACATCGCCGCCGACGGCTTCTACATGCTGGCGCTGCCGCAGCACAGCCAGGCGGCCTTCGTCGGCGTGCGCTCCACCTTCTACCGGCTGGCCAACATCACGGGCCAGGGCGCCCTCGTCTACCTGGCCGGTGAGCTGACCGAGCGCAGCGGCTCTGTCGTCACCGCCTGGAGCTGGGTGTTCTGGGGGCTGGCGGTGCTGTTCAGCGCGCTGGCCGCCTGGCATGCGTTCGTGCTGCCGCGGCCCGCGGCCGATGTGCGCGGCGCCGGCCGTGCCGCCGCGCGCGGCCTCGTCGCCGACTTCTTCGCCGTGTTCGCCAGCTTCTTCAAGAAGCCCGGCATCCTGGTCACGCTCGGATTCCTGCTGCTCTACCGCTTCCCCGAAGCGCAGCTGCTCAAGCTGGCCTCGCCCTTCCTGCTCGACCCGCTCGATCACGGCGGCCTCGGCCTGTCGACCAAGGAGGTTGGCATCGCCTACGGCACGGTCGGGCTGATCGCGCTGACGCTCGGCGGTCTGTGTGGCGGCTGGGTGATCTCCCGCATCGGCCTGAAGCGCGCGCTGTGGCCGCTGGTGGCCGCCATGCATGTGCCCAACGTCGCCTTCCTGCTGCTGGCGCTGACGCATCCGACCAGCCTGGCCGTCATCAGCGCGGCGCTTGCCGTCGAACAGTTTGGTTATGGTCTGGGTTTCACCGCCTACCTGATGTACATGATCCACGTTGCCGAGGGCCCGCAGAAGACGGCCCACTACGCCATCTGCACCGGCTTCATGGCGCTGGGCATGATGATCCCCGGCATGTGGAGCGGCTGGCTGCAGGACCACGTCGGCTACGTGCCCTTCTTCGGCTGGGTGCTGCTGGCCACGCTGCCCAGCGTCGTCATGGCGGCGCTGATCAAGATTCCTGATCGATTCGGCATGAAGACATCGGAGGACGCCGCATGAAGCGCCGTGACCTGCTGAGCCTGGCCAGCGTGCCGCTGCTGGCGGCCTGCGCCACGCCACCCGCCCCTGAACCGGCGCCCGCCGTCACGCCAACGGCGCCCGTGCCGGCGACCGCTCCCGTGCCGCAGCCGGCTGCTCCCGCACCACTCAGCCCGCCACCGCGCGAATGGCGCGCCGCCTGGGTCGCCACCGTGTCGAACATCGACTGGCCCAGCAGGAAGGGCCTGAGCGCGGAGGCGCAGCAGGCCGAGATCCGCAGCCTGTGCGACACGGCCGTGCGCGTCGGCCTCCACGCGCTGATCCTGCAGGTGCGCCCGAGCGCCGACGCGCTCTACGAATCGGCGCTGGAGCCGTGGAGCGAATACCTCACGGGCACGCAGGGCCAGCACCCGGGCTACGACCCGCTGGCCGTCTGGCTGGCCGAGGCGCGGCTGCGCGGGCTGGAGCTGCACGCCTGGCTCAACCCTTACCGCGCGCGGCACAGCACGGCGAAGTCGGCGGCGGCCGCGACGCACGTCAGTCGCAGCCGCCCCGACTGGGTGAAGCGTTATGGCGATCAGCTCTGGATCGACCCGGGTGAAACCGCCGCCGCCGAGCACACGCTGGCCGTCGCGCGCGATCTGCTGACGCGCTACGCCGTGGACGGCATCCACATCGACGACTACTTCTACCCGTACCCGGTGCAGGACGCGGCGAAGAACGAGATCGACTTCCCCGACGAGCCCAGCTGGCAGAAGTACGTCGCCACGGGCGGCAGCCTGGCGCGGGCCGACTGGCGCCGCTTCAACGTCAACCGCCTCGTGCAGCGGCTCTACGCCGTCGTGCACGAGACGCGCCCCGGCACGCGCGTCGGCGTCAGCCCCTTCGGCCTGCCGCGGCCGGACCTGCGCCCGCCCGGCATCACCGGCTTCAGCCAGTACGACAAGCTCTATGCCGACGTGGAACTGTGGCTGCGCGAAGGCTGGCTGGACTACCTCGCTCCGCAGCTCTACTGGCCACGCGCTCAAGCACCCCAGGCCTTCGAGCCACTGCTGCAGGCCTGGCGGGCCTTGAATCCGCTCGACCGGCCCATCCATCCGGGGCTGTTCACCAGCCGCATCGACGCCACACCGCAGAGCTGGCAGCCCGACGAGATCCTCGGCCAGATCGACAGCATCCGCCGCCTGGCACCGGGCAGCGGCCACATCCACTTCAGCCTCGCGGCGCTGGCGCAGAACCGCAAGGGCATCGCCGAGGCGCTGCGCACGGGGCCGTACGCCGCGCGCTAGGAGCCTGTCGGGCTTGGGGTCGGGTGCGCGCCGGGGGAGATTTGCGGGGCGATCCAACGTTGCCGACTCGTTGTGGGG
>SEEY01000299.1 GCA_004211235.1 Rubrivivax sp. | reverse complement strand
CAGGAAGTCCATCGCCACATTGCCGCCGAACGACCAGGCCACCACCAGCGGCTTGGTGAAGCCGCTGGTGGTGGCCTGGTCGTTCGGCGGCAATGTGGCGATGGACTTCCTGCGCCATCACGCCGATGTGCCGCTGGCCGGCCTGGTGCTGGTGTCGTCGCCGGCCGGCCTGCTGACGGCGCCGGGCAGCGCGCCCGCCAACGCACCGCGCCCGCCCGCGCTGGACCTGGCCCAGGGCGTAGCCGCGGCCGAGCGCTCGGCGCAATTCGTCTTCGGCAGCGGCGTCGAGCCCGCGCTGCGCGCGCAGCTGACCGCTGCCTCGATGCGCGTCGGGCCCTACCTCGACAGCGCCATGGCCGTGCGCGGCGCCGGTGCGAATGCGGACCTGCTGCCGGCACTCACCGCATTGCCGCTCACCCTCGTTCTCGGCGGCCGCGACCCGATCGTGCCAACGGCCGTGGCGCGGAAACTGCGCGCCGCCCTCCCCGCCGCGCGGGTGGTCGAGTTCCCGGAGGCCGGCCATGCAATGTTCGCGGAGGCTGGCGCAGCGGCGCGGTTCAATGCGGTGTTGGACGAGCTGCAGTGCGCGGGGAATCGTTGAGGGGTTGAGAGGCGGCTCCCGAAGCCAGGAGCCGACACTCACGGACGGCGGCTGTCGGGCGGCTCGACGGGGCTACCATTTCGTCCATGGCAGCCCTTCACGAGAGCATCGATTTCGCCGGAAAGTCCGAGCTTCCCCGAGGATGGGAAGAGGACGTGTTTCGGTACTGCACCTTTTCCGGTATCGAATTGGAAGGTAAGGCGTTCGAGGGCATCCTGAACGCCTGTACGGTCAGCGATTCGTCTTGGTACTGGGGCCTGTTTAACTTGACCAGGTTCATTGAGGTCGAGTTCCGCAACTGTGTCTTTTGTGGATCGGCTTTCGCCGGATGCATCTTCGCGAAGTGCAGCTTTTACGGCTGCAGGTTCTTGAAGCACAACCTCAACGCGGACTGCAGTTTTTCAGACTGCTTGTGGTACGACTGCGAGCAAGAAGGGTGCGAAGGAATGCCTCGTCAATTCGCATCGGAGATCAAGGCGCACAAGCGCTGAGTGACGGTGATCTGCCAGGAGCAGGCGTCCGTCACCGGCGGCTTTGCGGCGGGCGTGCGGCCCGACGTCACGAAGCCATCTTGTCTAGTCCGTCTTCGAGATGTGCATGCAGTGAAGGGCGAACAATCCGCCGACTGCATGACTTCCCCAGTGGATCTTGTGAAGAAACGACCAGTACCAGAGGGAATCGTTGATGTCCCCGGCTTCGAACAGCGCAAGACCCCACTTGAGGTCTTTGTAGATGTCGAGCAGATCGTCCCCAAGGTCACCCATGACCGGCTCGTCCTTGAGATATGGGTGAGGATCAAAGCACTCGCGGTAGTACCACCCCATGAAAGGCGCGAGGTTGCCTTCGGCCTGAGCTAGCTCAGCGGCTGGCAGGTCGGGAGGCCCGTTCTCGTTCTCGCATTCCCTTGGCGGAAGACTGAGGGCCGAGGCATAAAGCCTGGATAGCCAGCAAGCAGCCTGGGCCTCTGGGTTGGTTCCAAGGGAGTGCCCTTCGCACCAGCCGCAGTAGCCGCGAGCGAGGTCAGCGAAATCTGCCAGTTGGGGCGGGAGCGTTGCCTGCACGTTATGTCCTGTTCATCCGGATGCTCAGGATACGCGGAGCGTCCGAGACACCGCGACCGACTGCTTCTTGGCGCACTGATCGATCGTTCGAAGGACAGCTCCGGGTTGACAGCAGCCACCCGTCCACGCCTCACGGCCGCCCACGCCTCAACGCCCCAAGACCTCATCCAGCGCCCGCGCCAGCCCCACCATCGCCTGTTCATTCGGGTGATACGGCGCACCCCCCGCCGCCGCTGGGTAGCCCCACATCCACGGCTCGGCTGCGCAGGCGTGGTGCTCGGCCGACAGGCGCGAGGCCGGCAGCAGCAGGGCGCCGGCATCGCGGGCCGCGGCTGCGGTGAGCGCGAGCAGCCGGGTGGCCGTGCCGCGGGCGAGGTCGGCGTCGGCCTCGGGCAGGGGCGTCGCCTCGCACAGGCCGGCAGGCGGCAACACGGTCAGGTAGTCGACATACACCAGCGTCGCCCCTGGCGCCCGCGCGCGAACGGCAGCGGCAAGCTCGCGCAGTGAGCGCGCCAGCGCGGCAAACTCGGCTTCGGTGGGCGGCGCCACAGGGCGGCAGCGGCTGGCGGGCACACCACCCTGAGCGGCGAGCTGCGTGCAGGAGGCGGCCAACAGGCCGCCGATGTAGCCCACGTCATTGCCGCCAATGGTGACCGTGACCAGACGCGTCGCGGCACCCAGCGCGTCGACCTGCGCGGGCAGTTCGCCCCAGGGTTCGAGCAGCGCGCGGGTGGTGGCGGCGCTGCAGCTCACGTCGCTCAGGCGCAGGCCCCGCAGCGCCGCGAGCTGGCGCGCGTAGTTGGCGAGCGAGCGGGCGCAACGCGGCGGGGCGTCGGGCGCATGGGGCGGCAGGCCGGGGCCGGCGGCGAAGGAACTGCCCATGGCGACGTATTCCGCCGACGGTTGGGCCGACGGTTGCGCCGCCTCCGCGAGCCCGGCGAATGACAGCGCCAGCCCCAGCGCGGCGGCAAGCATGCGGGTCAGCACGCGGCCGTGGCGCACGGGGCTGCCTCTGGCCGCGCGGGCCGGCGGGGCGGTGAAGCTCACCGTCCAGCGGCGCACGCGGCCATCAGCTTGACCGCGCGGGCCTCGCCGATGACCTCGGCGTACTTGGCCTGCAGGTCGAACAGGTTGGCCTCCTGCGGGCGCGGGTCGCGCTCGCCGCAGGCCTCGCGCACGACAAACGGCGCGAAGCCGTGTTGCAGCGCATCGAGCGTCGTCGCGCGCACGCAGCCCGAGGTGGAGTAGCCGGTCACCAGCACGGTATCGATGCCCAGGGCCACCAGCGTCGCGGCCAGCGAGGTGCCGCAGAAGGCCGAGGCGTACTGCTTGCTCACCACCACCTCGTCCGCCCGCGGCGCAATGCCCGCGGGGAAGGCGCCCAGCGGCGAGCCCTTGAGGAAGCAGCGCAGCGCCGGCACCTTGCGGTAGAACAGGCCGCCGTCACGGCCCTCGGCACCGTAGACCACGTTGGTGAACACGACCGGCACGCCCGCGGCACGCGCCGCCTCGATGAGACGCACATTGGGCGCGAGCGCATCGACAAAACCCTGCGCGAACAGCGGGCTGTCGGGCCGCACATAGGCCTGCACGACGTCGATCACCAGCAGGGCCGGGCGTTGCCCGAAGGCCAGCGTGCCGCCAAAACCGGCGCGCTGGTAGTCGTCTTGGAGCGAGGCTGTCATGGCCGTCAATTTAGGGTGCTGCAGCGGCCTCGCCACACCGGCCCGCCCGCCTGTTCGGCTGGCGGATAGATCCGAACAAGCCAGGGATAACCCAGATATAGCTGGTCAAACGCTGATCCACATTACGTTTTCGTGACCTGCCGCAGCACCCTCGCGCGGCACCCAAGGCGTCTCAAGGCGCACAGCAGAGGACATCATGGAAAGAGGCGTTCCCATCCGCGCGGTCAGCCGCAGCATCGCGGTGCTCCAGTGCATCAACCGGCACGGCTCGCTGTCGCTGATGGAGATTGCCCGCTGCGTCTCGCTGCCCTACCCCACCACCTTCCGCATCATCCAGACGCTGCTGCACGAGGGCCTCGTGGAGTGCGAGCCGACGCGCAAGCACTACCGCGCCACGCAGCTGGTGCAGACGCTGTCGGTCGGCTACCGCGAGACCGGCAACCTGCTGATGCGGTCACGCCCGCACATGGTGGCGCTGACGCGCAAGGTGTGCTGGCCGGTGTCACTGGTCACGCACGTGGGCCAGAGCATGATGGTGCGCGACTCCACGCACAGCGAGACCTCGCTGAGCTTCTGCAACTACGAGCCCGGCTACACGCTGCCGCTGCTGGAATGCGCCTCTGGCCATGCCTACCTCGCCCATGTGCCGGACGACGACCGGCTGAGCATGCTGGCCGGGCTGGAGACGCTGGAGCAGCGCAGCCACATGCTGGAGATGTTCAAGGGCGACCGGCTGGTGGAGCGCATCCGCGCCGATGGCTATGCCACCTGTGATCGCAACCCGCATTCGGCGGTGCCGCGCAAGACCTCGTCCATCGGCGTGCCGGTGTTCGAGGGCTCGCGCCCGGCCGGGGCGCTCGCGCTGGTGTTCTTCGCCTCGGCGATGCCGACGGCCGAGGCCGTGCGCCGCTATGCCGACGACCTGAAGGCCACCGCCAACGCGATCTCTGAGGAACTGACGCACGACCTGAGGAGGGCCGCCCTGCCCGCCGACACGGCGCCAGCCCGGCAGCGCATGGCGGCGCCACGGGCAGTGCACGGCAGCGCGACGCTGAACTGACGCGGGGTTCCAGCGGCTGACGACTCCACGTGGCGAACAGCCGTGCAGCCGCGCATGGCGCTCGCCGGGCCGGCTTGCAAACTGCTCGTCATGCCCAGCCGCCGCCCACCGTCATGACCCAGACCCTCTACGACAAGCTGTGGACCTCGCACGTCGTCAGCGAAGAGCGGGACGAGAACGGCGACACCACCGCGCTGATCTACATCGACCGCCAGATGCTGCACGAGGTCAGCAGCCCGCAGGGCTTCGAGGGTCTGCGGGCCCGCGGTCTGGCGGTGCGCCGCGCCGAGACCCAGCTCGCCGTGGCCGACCATGCCGTGCCCACCCGCCACCGCGACCAGCCCATCGCCGACCCGCTGGCGCGCGAGCAAGTGGCGCTGCTGGAGCGCAACACCACGGCCACCGGCCTGCGCTACATCCCGCTGAGCGACGGCCGCCACGGCATCGTCCATGTCATCGGCCCGGAGCAGGGCTTCACGCTGCCCGGCATCACGCTGGTCTGCGGCGACTCGCACACCTCCACGCACGGCGCCTTCGGTGCGCTGGCCTTCGGCATCGGCGCCAGCGAGGTGGAGTGCGTGCTGGCCACGCAGACGCTGCGCCAGCGGCGCGCCCGCAACCTGCGCCTGCGCGTGCGCGGCGCACTGCCGCGCGGCGTCACGGCCAAGGACGTGATCCTGACCGTCATTGGCAGGCTCGGTGCTTCCGGCGCGGTCGGCCACACCTTGGAGTTCTGCGGCGACACCATCGAGGCGATGACCATGGCCGAGCGCATGACCGTCTGCAACATGAGCATCGAGGCCGGCGCGCGCAGCGGCCTGATCGCGCCGGACGACCGCACCTACGCCTGGCTGGAAGGCCGGCCCATGGCGCCCCGCGGCGCGCAGTGGGAGCAGGCGCTGGACTACTGGCGCGGCCTGCACAGCGATGCCGATGCGCACTTCCACCGCACCTTGGATCTTGACGCCGCCACGCTCCACCCGCAGGTGACCTGGGGCACCAGCCCCGACCAGGTGCTGGCCATCGACAGCCGTGTGCCGGACCCGGCCGATGCGCCGGACGAGGCCGCCGC
The DNA here is from genome assembly GCA_004211235.1 of Rubrivivax sp. The sequence continues at coordinate 82 of SEEY01000299.1, read as the reverse complement.
CCGCAAGATCGCCCGCGCGCTCGACTACATGGGCCTGGGCGCTGGCACGGCGCTGCAGGACGTGGCCATCGACCACGTCTTC